>CAZTYD010000010.1:0-6700 GCA_964618035.1 uncultured Candidatus Peribacteria bacterium | reverse complement strand
GCCTCCTCGCCCCCAAGCTGAAGACCATGCTCCAGACGTACGTCGAGTACACGCAGGGTGCACGCGCAGGCGAATCGATGCCGGCATTCGTCAACGAGCACCACTACGAGGAGATGCTCTCGTACGCGATGCGCGTGGGGAAACTGAGCATGGAAGACAAGTTCTTCTACCTCATCCAAGGTGTGCGGTACGGGCTGCTGCCGGTCGAGCGCCTGCAGGTCTTGGGCGGGGAAAAGCTGGGCCTCCTCTCGGCCTTCCCCTTCCTGGAGTTCTTCTACCGCAAGAACAACACCCTGCCCGAAGTCCGAGCCATCGGCGCGGCACTCGACGAGGCGGGTGACCCATTCAATCCGGGGCTGAAGACGACGCTCTTCCTGCGCACCATCGTCCTACGCGACCCCGGTACCCGCACGCGCATCATCAAGGCGGGCAATCGGCGCGGCGAGGGCTTCGATCACGAGGATATGCCGTACATCCTCACCGACATCACGCACGGCTTCCTCAAGAACCTCACCGGCAACATCAACGCCGGCCAGCAGAAGCTGTCGCCGCAATCGATGCAGAACGGCTACGTCGGGTTCAACGAGAAATTCAAGGTGTTCGCCAAGCTCGTGGAGATGGAAGAGGACGGCGTCGCGCGATTCACCGAGCAGGATGCCGAGGACATGGCCATCACCATCGCCACGTACGTGCAGTTCGACAACATGATCACCAAGTGGGGCACGGACAGCCAGCACGGCTATCTCTCCCCGGCGGAACTCGACAACGAGGTCCCGCCCGCCGGCAGTTTCGTCACCAGCGCCTACCGCAACCGCACGCGCGATTTCGTCGATGACCTCACGCGAAACCTGGGAATTACCGAAGTGAAGGGAAAGGGAGAGCGAATCAGCCGCGAGGAACTGATTGCGAGCAAAGATCGCGACAGAAAACTCCCTCCAGGTAACACGAAGCGCCAGATGGCAATTTACGAATCCATCGACGATCTCGTGCTGCAATTGAAGAAACAGATTCTGGCGGACCGCGGGCAGGCGCTCAAGAACACGCTGCGCGATTTCGAGCGCGAGACGGGTTTCCTGTACACGGGTTCCAGCGGCCTCACGAAGCAGGGGGCCGACAACAAGATGGCCACCGAGAACGTCGAGCGCGTCTACCTGGATCTGACACGAGGCTTGAACAAGGTGGAGCCTTGATCCGCCGGACAATACGCTGCATGCTCACCGCATGCAGATTTCCATCCAGCGCGTCGACTCCGCCCTCCCCCTCCCCGCCTACCAGACCGAGGGCGCGGTGGGTTTCGATTTGATCACGCGCGAGGCCACGGTGATCGAACCGGGCAAGATCGGCCTGGTGCCCAGCAACGTGATCGTGAAGGTACCTAACGGCACGATGCTCATGATCGCGCCGCGCTCGTCGCTGCCGCGCAAAAAGGGGCTCGTCTGCCCGCACAGCATCGGCATCATCGACCAGGATTACCACGGCGAGGCGGACGAACTGCTGGTGCAGGTGCAGAACATCACCGACAGGCCCGTGACGGTCGAACGCGGCGAACGCATCGCGCAGGGTATTGTCGTCCGCATCGAACGCGCCGAATGGGACGAGGTGGATTCACACGGCGCACAGACGCGGGGCGGATTCGGATCGACGGATGCCGGCGGAACGCCGGCGCCGTAGGGGCGGATGATCCTCCGCCCCTACGGCACGAAAAAACGGGCCTCAGCCCGTTTTTTTCGTGTTCGATCCGTTATTTCGATATCGGCTTCCGCATGAACGCGGGCACCTCCAATTCCTGCTCGTCCAGATCCAACGCCGTCGACTTGATGGTGTTCTCGTGGCGCTGCGCGCGGGGCGATTCGATCTTCTCGGCCGCGCTCGGGCGCGAGAAGTTGTTCTGCAGGATCCTCTGCGCGGGCGTGGCCATCTGCGGCAGCTGCTTCTCGGATTCGTCGAACCCGGTGGCCACCACCGTCACCTTCACCTGCCCGGTGTACGCCTCGTCGATGACGGCGCCGAAGATGATGTTCGCCTCGGGCGCCGATGCCTCGGTGATGATGCGCGCCGCTTCGTCCACCTCGTACATCGAGAGATCATTCCCACCGGTGATGTTGAAGAGAATGCCCTGCGCACCGTTGATGCTCGTCTCGAGCAGCGGGCTGTCGATGGCGGCGCGCGCGGCCTCGGCGGCGCGGCTGTCGCCCGTGCCGTAGCCGATGCCCATGAGCGCCGTGCCGGCGTCCTGCATGATGGCCTTCACGTCGGCGAAGTCGACGTTCACGAGCCCGTGGACGGTGATGAGCGTCGAGATGCCCTCGATGGCGTGCTTCAGCACTTCGTCGACCACCTGGAACGCCTCGGTGAGCGGCGTGGTCTTATCGATGAGGCTCAGGATCTTGTCGTTCGGGATGGTGATGAGCGTGTCGACCTTGCCCTTGAGCAGCTCGAGCGCCTCGTCGGCCTGCTTCCTGCGCTTGAAGCCCTCAAAGCTGAACGGCTTCGTGACCACCGCGACCGTGAGGATGCCCATGCTGCGCGCCGCCTCGGCGATGATGGGCGCGCTGCCCGTCCCCGTGCCGCCGCCGAGCCCGACCGTGATGAAGAGCAGATCCGTCCCTTCCAGCGCCGTCTTGATCTCTTCCAGGCTCTCTTCGGCCGCACGCTTGCCGATCTCCGGGTTCGCGCCGGCCCCGAGCCCGCGCGTGGTGCCGCGGCCGATCGTAATCTTCTTCGCCGCCGGGTTGTTGTAGAGCGCTTGAACATCGGTGTTCACGGCGATGAACTCCACGCCCTGCACCTTGGAGTTGATCATGCGCGCCAGCGCGTTCGCGCCGCCGCCGCCGGCGCCGAGCACGCGGATGACCGCGCCGGGCAGCACGTCCGGCCGCACCTCGCGCGCGGATCCCGTGGAATCGTCGTGTTTCATGCCCCCGGCGCCGGGACCTTTACCGGAGAAGAGGGAGCGAAAGGAATCTGACATGGGAGAGTTGGTGAGGGAATATCAAAGAGAGAGAAAATCGAGCAGATCACGGAAACAAGCTTTTGATCCACGTGCCGACCTGCTTGACGGCACGTTTCATCTGGAAGGAATTGCCGCGCACGGCGTTGTCGTCTTCGCGCATGCCCCACACGAGCGTGCCGAGGGCGGTGGCGTAGGCGGGGTCGTCGACTTTCTCGATCACGCCGCCCACCTCGACCGGGAACCCCATCTGCACCGGCAGGCCCAGCACGTCGCGAGCCAGGTCCAGCACGCCGGGCGCCTTCACCGCCGCGCCCGTGAGCACCGCGCCCGCCGGCAGCATGCCGCTGCGGCCCAGCCGCTGCAGCTCGGCCTTCACCAGCGAGAAGATCTCGTAGTACCGCGCCTGCATGATCTCGGCCATGTAGCGACGGCTCACCGTCTGCGTGTCCACCTTGCTCACCGAGGCGAGATCGATCATCTCGCGCTCGTTGATCTCGGTGGGGAGCACCGATCCGTGCTCGATCTTGATCTTCTCGGCCGTGTCGACGGACGTGCGCAGACCGGTGGCGATGTCCGAGGTCGCGCTCTCGCCCGCGATGGGCAGCGAGACGGAGTGCAGGATGGTCCCCTCTTCAAAGATCGTCATGCTCGTGCAGCCGGCCCCGACATCGATGACGATGACGCCAAGCTCCTTCTGACGCTTCGTGAGCGTCGCCTCGGCCGCGGCGATGGTGGCCGGCACGATGGCGTCGATGTCCACGCCGGCCTGGTCGATGCACTTCTCGATGTTCTTCACGTGCTGGATGTGGCCGGTGATAATGTGCGCCTCCACTTCCAGGCGGATGCCCGTCATGCCCATGGGATTCTTGATGCCGCGCTGCTCGTCGACCGCGTACGACTTCGGCTCGATGTGCAGGATGCGGCGGTTCTGGGGAATGCTCACCGCCTGCGCCGCCTCCAGCACCCGCACGATGTCGTCGACGCCGATCTCGGCGCCCGAGATGGCGATGACGCCGCGGCTGTCGAACGCCTCGATGTGCGCGCCGCTCATGCCGACGAACACGTGGTTCACCGGCACGCCGGCCATGCGCTCGGCGTCTTCGAGCGACGAGATGATGTTATGGATCAACTCCTCGACATCGATCACATGCCCCTTGCGCATGCCGAGCGACGGCGAGAGCCCGACGCCGATGACATTGGGAACCCGCTCCGGGGATTGGACGCCGTCGGCGACGGCGATGACGGTGCGGATCTTGGAACTTCCGATATCGAGACTGGCAAGCACTCGTTCTTTTGGCATGTGGATGGGAGGAATCGGGGGATGGAAGGGAGCGGTACGATGCGAGAGATCACAAAAAGTGACATCTCAATTAGTCTAATGGTTCGTGAAACAGCGGTGCAAGCGAGGCATGACTACGTTTCGTATACACCTCAGCCAGTGGTGTTCACAGAAGATGTTCAGTTTTTTCTGCTTCGTACGGGAGCACTTCAAAAAAATTGTTCACGCAAAACAGCACGAAAAATTTTGCGCACCGTTTGTCGTCATATCGAAAGGTGCAGTAGATGGGTTGGAGAAATGATGGGGTGATGTGATTACGAAGAATGCAAGATTGTAAGACTGCAAGATTGTAAGACTGCAAGATTGCAAATGCCTCCCCCTATCCCCCTCCTGCGGGAGGGGGAATGTATGTTGTGTGTTGTAAAGCAGGAAGAACGCTCTTCAAGACTCAAGATTCAAAACTCAAGACTCATCTCCTCAGAACAAACTCAACTGACTCTCCGCTGCCTCTTTCTTCTTCTGCATCTCCGCCGACTGGCGGAAGTGCGCGAGGCCGTACGGCGATGTGCGCAGCGATTCGAGCCGGCGGCCGAGCATGCTGAATTCAAGTTCGCGGAAGAGCTCCTGTGCGGCATCGACGGGCACGTCGGCGAGCGCGGCTTCCTCGAAGGGCACCGGCAGCGCGAGATCGCAGACGAGCGTGGCCATGCGCTTGCAGAAGAATGCCTGGTCGCGGTCGCGGTCGAGCTTGGCGCGCACTGCTTCCTTGATGTCGCCGAGGTGCTCGTAAATGCCCTCGAGCGTGCCGTAGGTCTGGAGCAAATGCGCCGCCGTCTTCGGCCCGATGCCGAGCACGCCGGGCAGGTTATCCGACGCATCGCCCGTCAGCCCCTTGTAACAAGGTATTTGATCCGGCCGCACGCCGTACTTCGCCTCGATCTCGGCCGGCCCCAGGTACTCGGCCTGCTGGTACGCCTTGTGCGGAATGGCGATGCGGATCTTGTCGCTCGCCAACTGCAGCAGGTCGCGGTCGCCCGACACGACCGTCACGCGTGTCCCCTGCGTCGCCGCCTGGCACGCGTACGCGCCCAGGAAATCGTCGGCCTCGTACTGCTTGTCGGAGACGTGCGCGAACTGAAAGGCATCGATCAGTTGGATGATGCGCGGGATCTGCGCGAAGAATTCGTCGGGCGTTTCGGCGCGCCCATCTTTATAGGTGGCATTTTCCTGGTGCCGGAACGTCTCCTCGCCGGCATCGAACGCGAAGAGCAGCGCATCGGGCTCCTCGGCCTTGAGGATGGTGAGCAGCATCGACGCCACCCCGAACACCGCGTTCGTCTGCTCCCCCTTCGAGGTCTGCATGCCGCGCGGGATGGCGAAGTAGGCGCGGTACATCAGGTGATGTCCATCGATGAGTACGAGATGATTCATAGGACAGAGAGAAGTGGCTTGCCCGGCGCAGCTCCGTAGAGCGAAGACGGGTGACCGTCGATCAGGACCAGGTGTTTCATGGTGGATAGGGTGCGCTAGAGAAGGACCTGATACAAGGCTCAGGGGAAATTCGCACTAGGAAATGCCACAACCGGCAGGGGACGCATGGGGAGGCGCCAGGTATCGAAGTATGCGCATCATTATTTGTACAAATAATCCGCGCCGAGATATGGCGCTCTGCGGGAGGGAATACAACCATGATTTCATAATGGAGTCGTACCCGCAATCTGCAGTATTCTTAAGAATTGCTAAGATATAATTTATATATATGTCAATATCCACCCCCTCCTCAAAACTGCCATTTTTTGCTATAATGAAAGGTCAATTCGACAACAACACCCACATGAATCCGATCAACGCCAAGGCACTGCTGGAGCAGAAGGCCCAGAGTAAAGCCGCGATGCAGGCATCGCTGAGCTGGCCGAAGGAACCTAAGCGCCCGCTCGTGTGCATTCCCACGGGAATGACCGACGCGCTGGGCGGCAAAGTGCTCACAGAGATGCTGCCCGGGCTGCTGAGTCTGCAAATCGAGCTGCTCATCCTGGGCAAAGGCACCGCGCAGTACGGCGAGATGTTCACGAAGCTCGCGAAGGAACAGTCGCACCGCATCAGCATCGTGCAGAACGACAAGGCTTCCTTCGAGAAGATGATCCAAGCAGCCGACGTGTCACTCTTCTTCAGCAAGACCGGCAACGATGCCGAGCTCAAAGCCTGCCTCGCCGCGGGCGCAGTGCCCGTGGCACTCCCCCACTCCGCCCTGGAAAACTACGACCCGGCCCAAGAGAGCGGCAACGCCTTCGTGTACGAAGCCGAAAATCCCTGGTCATGCTTCGCCGCCCTGGTACGCGCCATCGAGACGCTGAAACTGCCGTACGACTTTAGGACCATCCAGCGGCATGGGATGGAGGGGATGTGAGTGAATCAATGAAGTCGAGAACACGTGTCCACAGTGTACTTGTGGCCATCGCAACTTCGGC
>CAZTYD010000009.1:622-12173 GCA_964618035.1 uncultured Candidatus Peribacteria bacterium | reverse complement strand
GGTTGATGAGGGCCTGGAGCGCATCGGCTGCGGCGCGCTTGGTGATGCCGGATGCGTCGGCGATCGCAGCGATCAGATCCTGTTTGGACATGGGAGGAATGGGAAAGAAAATAGGGATACGACCGAGTGTACGCGCCGTATAAGGCGATGCAAGCCGCCGTGGTCGATTTTTTCGCTTGCGTAAGGGATATTTTTTTGATTTCGGCTTATGTATGCACAAAAAGTTGAATACAAAGAATACTTTACAGTCATGGAAAAAATGAAATTTTCGTCGATGAGAGAAGGATTATTTTTAGTAGTCAAACGTGCGAATGAGCTGTGAATCCCCGCGGGGAAATTCGGTTTGGAGAGGGAGTGCTCCTTGCGAGGCAACCGCATTCTCGCCGAGTCGAGAGGCGGGACCCATTTGACACTCTTCCCCCTTGTTCCTAGTCTCCCCACGCTATTAATAAGGAGTCGGACATCGCAGAAACGGTCGAAGAGCGAACGCACTCGGCACACCTGCTCTTCTGGAATGTCCGCGCTCCGCCTTTTCATTTCCCTCCCCATGAGCACGAACCTCGTCATCGTCGAGAGCCCGGCGAAGGCCAAGACCATCAAGCGCCTTTTAGGGAAAGACTACATCGTGGAAGCGAGCATGGGGCACGTGCGCGATCTGCCGAGCTCCACGCTCGCCGTGGACACGAAGGATTTTGAGCCGGAGTACGAGGTGCCGAAGGAGAAGGCGACGGTGGTGAAGAAATTGCGCGACGCGCTCAAACAGGCGGACACGCTGTGGATCGCGACCGACGAAGACCGCGAGGGAGAGGCGATCGGCTGGCACCTGACGCAGGTGCTGAAGGTGAAGAACCCCGAGAGCGTGAAGAGGATCGTCTTCCACGAGATCACCGAGAGCGCCATCAAGGAGGCGGTGCTGCACCCGCGCACGCTGAACATGCAGCTGGTGGACGCGCAGCAGGCGCGCCGCGTGCTCGACCGGCTGGTGGGCTACACGCTCTCGCCGTTCCTGTGGAAGAAGGTGTACCGCGGCCTGAGCGCCGGACGCGTGCAGTCGGTGGCCGTGCGCATCATCGTCGACCGGGAGCGCGAGATCAAAGCGTTCGTGCCGGTGGAGTACTGGTCGCTCGACGTCGAGCTCGAGACGGCGGAGAAGAAGTCGTTCGTGGCGTCGCTGAGCAAGTACAAGGATGAGAAAATCGAACTGCACTCGGAGGCCGAGACGCAGAACGTACTGAAAGATCTGGAGGGAGCGTCGTTCATCGTGGCCGGCACGGATGAGAAGGAATTGAAGAAGACGCCCCCCGCGCCGTTCACCACCTCGACGCTGCAGCAGGAGGCCGCGCGCAAGTTGGGCTTCTCGGTGAAGCAGACGATGGTGATCGCGCAGCAGCTGTACGAAGGCGTGAGCCTCGGACGCGGCGAAGGCCACATGGGTCTGATCACGTACATGCGTACGGATTCGGTGAACCTCTCGCAGAAGGCGCTCAGCGACGCGAACCGCGTGATCGAGAAGCACTACGGACGCGAGTACCTGCTGGCGGAGCCGCGCAAGTACAAGACGAAGGCGAAGGGCGCGCAGGAGGCGCATGAAGCCATCCGCCCCACCGAGATGGACCGCACGCCGCAGTCGCTCGCGAGCGTGCTGGATCATCAGCAGCTGAAGCTGTACACCCTCATCTGGAACCGCACGGTGGCCACGCAGATGGCGGCCGCCGAACTCAAGCGCGTGGGCGTCGACATCAAGGCCGGCGACTACGGATTCCGCGCCACCGGCCAGACCGTCACGTTCGACGGCTACCTGCGCCTGTACCAGGAAGGCCGCGACGAGGGCGACGCGAAGAAGGAGGACGACGTGCACGACGACGACAAGCTCCTCCCGCCGCTGCGCGAGGGCGACGATCTGTCTCTCGTGGAACTGAAGCCCGAGCAGCACTTCACCAAGCCGCCGCCCCGCTACACCGAAGCGAGTCTCGTGAAGAAGATGGAGGAGGAAGGCATCGGCCGACCAAGCACCTATGCGCCGACCATCTCGACCATCCAGGCGCGCGGGTACATCAAGAAGGAAGGCAGCCAGCTCGTGCCGCAGGACATCGCCTTCATGGTGACGGACTTGCTGGCCGAGCACTTCCAAAACATCGTCGACCTGCAGTTCACCGCCAAGATGGAACAGTCGCTCGACGACATCGCCGAGGGCGAGGCGACGAGCGCGGAATTCCTGCGCGGGTTCTACCAGCCGTTCAATGAGTTGGTGAAAGAGAAGACGGAGGAGATCCAGAAGAAGGACGTGCTGAAGGAACGCACCTTGGGCAAGGATCCCGAGACCGGATTGGACGTGGTGGTGCGCACCGGCCGCTTCGGCCCGTACGTGCAGCTGGGCAAGCCGGAGGATCTGCCGGAGAAGAAAGGGAAGAAGAAGGAGAAACTCAAGAGCGCGTCCATCCCCAAGCACCTCTCGATGGACGACGTGACGCTCGAGCAGGCGCTCTCGCTGCTCAGCTTCCCGAAGACTCTCGGCGCGCACGAGGGTACCACGGTCACGCTCGCGTTCGGCCGCTTCGGCCCGTACTTCACGTGGGGCGAGACGAAAGCCGCGCTGCCGATGGGGGAGGATCCTCTGGCCGTCTCGCTAGACCGCGCAGTGGAGATCATCAAGGCCGCGAAACTGCAGAAGGAACAGGCGGCCAAGCCGCTGCGCACCTTCGGCGACTCGCCGGTGACGAAGAAGCCCGTGCTGGTGAAGGACGGCCGCTTCGGACCCTACGTGACGGATGGAGTGACGAACTGCTCGCTCGGTAAGAAGCGCGACCCCATGACCATCACCTTCGAAGAAGCGGTGGAACTACTGGCGAAGAAGGTGGAGCGAGGGCCGAGCAAGTGGAGGAGGAGGGGGTAGGAAGATGCTTGCTCAAAAATGTACATCATGTACAATTTGTACATGAAAGTGTATTCAGTCAGTGAAGGTCGGAAAATCCTGGGTGAGCTCATTCACCAGGTGAAACATCAGAAGAAAGTCATTGCCTTGGGAAAGCACGGGAAGGCGGATGTTCTCCTGGTTGCCTGCGAAGATGCCCATCCGCTCGATCGCCTGCTTGAGCAGGTCACTCCGGACATGCTTCACGATGAATCCGATTTCGGAGAACCTGCCGGCATGGAAGTATGGTAAAGAAGTACGTCCCTGAACGTGGCGACCTCGTTTTCCTGCAATTCAGCCCTCAACGTGGACATGAGCAGGCCGGAATGCGGCCCGCCCTCGTGCTGACACCGAGACAGTATCAGGAGAAAGTAGGATTGATGATTGTCTGTCCGATCACCAGCCGATCGAAAAGGTACCCCTTTGAAGTGCCGATTCCGCCGCACTTGACTACCAAGGGCGTCGTGCTGGCTGATCATGTTAGAAGTGTCGATTGGCAAGCGCGGCACGCACGATTCGTCGAGCGCCTTCCTACGGATTCGATGCAGAGCGTGGTGGAAAAATTGGAGTTACTGCTTTCATAAAGATTTCTCGCCTTCTAATACGAGACTGTCATGGTGAGCGGAGACGAACCATGGCAGGCGCGGCAGGGCTCCCTTCGATGAACTCAGGGTAAACTTCTCGCCCTCTATTTTTTTCTCAATCGCACGTTACATACGGATTGGCAGGCGCGGCAGGGCTCCCTTCGATGAACTCAGGGTAAACTTCTCGCCCTCTATTTTTTTCTCAATCGCACGTTACATACGGATTGGCAGGCGCGGCAGGGCTCGAACCTGCGACCCTCAGTTTTGGAGACTGATGCTCTACCAGCTGAGCTACGCGCCTACGGGAGGATGACGAGGAAATGAACGAGGATGATTGTTGCGAAGTCCTGAGCGCCGAAGGGCTGAGCGACGCGCCTAAGCAGGAAAATTCTGGTCCTATCATACTTGTGTTGCAGCGGGCGGTGCCAGCGAAAATGCGGCCGCCGCATCGGGCATTCGATCTCATCGAAAACAAAATTCCCTCACTGCCTTTTTTGTGTATCATGCTGCAACGTATGCCGACGAAGCCCAAGAAAACCACGACCAAGAAGCCTGCCTCCAAGCCGCGCAAGCGCGCGCCGAAGAAAAGTTCCGCATTACCCATCGAAGGAGCCGCTGCACCCCATGTCGTCACCGGCGCGACGGGCAAGAAGATCCTCGTCTGCGACGACGATCCCGCGCTCTCGCGCGTGCTGGGGCTCAAGTTCCAGAACGCCGGCTTCGACGTGATGGTGTGCCACAACGGGGAACAGGGGGTGGAAGCGCTGAAGCAGACGAAGTTCGACGGCATCATCCTGGATCTCATCATGCCGGGGAAGACGGGGTTCGACGTGCTCTCGGAGAAGAAACAGACGATGAACAAGGGCACGCCCGTGTTCGTGATGAGCGACATGCGCACCCAGGAGACCATCGACACCGCCATGAGCCTGGGCGCCACCGATTTCTTCGTGAAGATGCAGATGCCGTTGAAAGAAGTGATCGAGTCGATCGCATCACGCACCTGAGCGGAGTACGAAGCGCGAAGTACGAATTACGAGTTCTTACTGCTGATCTTGTCGGTTTTTTGTACTTCCTCTTCAGTCCAACAACAATTCGCAAAGAGCATCCAGATATCCCTCAACTTCATCTCCTATCTGCTTCCGCGGCATCAATCCCGGCTGGTCGTTGAGTTCGATGATCTTCCACTGTCCGTCGCGGCCGCGCACGCAGTCGATGGTGTAGAAGCGCCGCGGCAGGTGCGCGAACATCGCGTCGACGGGCGCGATCAGCTCCAGCGGCTCGCTCGGCCGCCAAGCCGGCGGCACCGGCACCACCCATCCGCCGCGCGACACGTTCGAGATGAGGCTGCCGCGCCGCGGGCAGCGGAGGAACGTGAGGATGAGCTTGCCGTTCATGATCATCAGGCGGAAATCGTGGAACGTGTCGACGAGGCCGGGGATCCCCTCGGCCGTGTCGATCCACTCCTGCGCGAGGAACGGGTAGGCGGGCAGCGAGGACATCACTTCACCGCGCGTGCCGATGAACACGCCCTCGCCGCCGCTGCCCTCGAACGGCTTGACCACCACGAGGCGCGAGGGAATGTCCGCGAACGCCGCGCCGAGCTCCGTCTCGTCGCGCACGACGCGGGTGACGGGACACAGCGACGGCAACCGCCGCGGCAGCATCACCTTGTTGCGGCAAGGCGCTTGTATCTGCAGCGGATTGACCATGTCGACCGGCGCATCCGGCACGAAGTCGAGGCTCTTGTTGAAGATGCGGTCGGCGCGGATCTCCTCCTTCCACTCCGCGAACCGATCGCCGTTCCACTTCCACCCGTCGGCGAAACGCGCGCCGCCGAGGTACGACACCGTATGCCGTACGATGAACAGCGCGTGCCCGCGCCGCGCGACGGCGTCGGCCAACTCACCGTAGGCCATGCGGTACTCGAGTTCATCGAGCGGATCCTCATCGAGGCGCGAGCCGGAGAAGCAGATGACGATATTCTTCATGGCAACGAGCCGCGTGAGCTCGGGGGATGGAAAACGGGCGGTGCGCCGTCACCGTACCTCCTTCTGCACATTGACGGCTATTCGACGGAAATTCCTACAGATTTGCCTGTATACTACGCCGCTCCCGACTTGACGGAATAGTCAAATAAGGGCTCATGGATAGAAAAGAACGCGTTTTTTTGCTAGAATGAACGGAAATGCAAATCGAGATCGATACCCCACGGCCGGGACTCCTCCTCACCATGATGCTCGTGGGCGGCAGCCTCCTCTGGTGGCAGCCGTGGAACACGGCTACGCCGCTGCAGGCGTCGGTGGTGCAGCAGCCCATGGCGCAGCAGACAGCGACCTCGTCGTCGAGCGCGAGCGAGGAACAAGCCGCGAATGCGAGCGCGCCGGCCATGCCGTACGGCCAGTACCCCATAATGCCGATGATGATCCCGGTGCCGATGTACTACGGCATGCCGATGACTCCCAACGGCGCCGCGCCTTCAGGCTTCCCGAGCGCGTTCGCCGCGCAAGCACCGCAGCAAACGGAAGCGACGCAGGAGTCCGAGGAGCAGCGCGTCCAGCGCGAGGAGGCGCTCCAACGCAAGCGGGAGGAGCAGGCGGTGCTGAACGAACGCGAGGCGCTGCTGCGCGCATCGCTCGAGTCGCTCACCGCGGAGAGCCGCGCCATCGGCGCCGATCCGGCGCAGAAGGAGGAATTCACGCGCGCCACTCGCTCGCTCGCGCTGCTGCTGCAGGACAAAACGCTGGCCGAGGCGACGATGCTCCAGTACTACCGGCAGGAGATCGACGCCGAGCAGGCGGTGGCACGCGAATCAGCCGGCCTGATCGCGCCGACGAACGGACTGATGACGCTGAACTGGCCGGTGCAGCCGAGCCATGGCATCTCGGCGTACTTCGAGGACCCGTCGTACAAGGAGCGTTTCAAGCGCGACCACCACGCCATCGATATCCCGACATTCACCGACACATCCGTGCTCGCGGCGGCCGAAGGCATCGTGACGCAGGTGGTCAACAACGGGAAGGGCTTCAACTACGTGACCGTCTCGCACCCGAACGGGCTCGTGACGCTGTACGGCCACTTGCGCCGCTTCTCGGTGAAAGTCGGCGACCGCGTGGCGGCCGGTCAGGAACTCGGAAAATCCGGCGGACGCCCCGGCGACGACGGCGCGGGCCTCAGCACCGGTCCGCACCTGCACCTCGCCGTGTACCTCAAGGGCAAACCCGTGGATCCGCTGCAGTACCTGCCGAGCCTGACGGGCGGAGAGTCTTGAGTCTGGCATCTTGAGTCTGGAGTCTTGAAGAGCGTTCTTCCGGATTCAATAAGTGGCAACGAGTTCAGTCCCGACAAGTCTGTCCGCATTTTCCTGAATCCGGAACCAGGACATTCAAAACTCAAGATTCGAGATTCTAGACTCATCGTAGCCCCGCCTCCGCTTTGGCGATCTGCTCCGGCGTCAGCGTCGCCTTCGCGGCCGCCAGCGGCGCGTCGGCATGCGTGTCGCCTGCGCGCTTGGCGCGGAGGAACCAGGTGTACGCGGCTACCGGATCGCGCGACATGCCTGTGCCCTGGAAAGCCATGACGCCCAGATTGAAGAAGGCCTGTGGATCGCCGGCATCGGCTGCTTTCCGGAAGTACTCAGCCGCTTTCTTCTGATCCTGCTTTACACCCTCGCCGCGGAAGTACATGGCGCCGAGATTGAACGCTGCACGCGGGTCGCCGTTCTCCGCCGCTTTGCTGAACCACCCGAACGCGCGCTTCAGATCCTTCTCGCCGGTCTCGCCCAGGTAGTACATCAGCCCCAAATTGAACATCGCCTTCACGTGGCCCTTCTCGGCCGCCATCTGGAACCACGCCTCGGCCTGCTTCAGATCCTGCGTCACGCCGTCGCCATCGTGCAGTACGGCGCCAAGCTCGAACTGCGCGTTGGCATCGCCCTTTAACGCTTTGGACGTCAGCTCCTTCAGGCTCGCTTTCGACGCGGCGGGACTCGTCGCAACACTCGACACTCCCGGGGCGGATGCCACCGATGAGCCGGCTGACGTCGCGGGCGCGGGACGCGAGGCGGTGCAGGCAGCGAGGAGGCAGAGAGTACAGACAGTGAGGAAAAAGGAGTTGCGCATGGGCCGATGCTAGTCGTAAACGCATCATTGCGAAACCGGTTCGTGGTACGATGCTCCGCAATTCCCCCCCTCCTCGTATGAATGCGACCACACTCGATCGCTTCCGAGACTGGGGCCTCCTCGGGCTCCGCGTCGTCATCGGCATCATCTTCATCTACCACGGCACGCAGAAGTGGGGCTTGTGGCAGGCCGTGCCGCAGGGCATGCCGCCGTCGATCTCGCTCCTCATGAAGTTCCTCTCCATCGTCGAACCCATCGGCGGCCTCGCAGTCATCGTCGGCGTGCTCACACGCTGGGCGGCTCTCGGGCTGGCCATCATCATGGCGGGCGCCATCTACTTCAAGATCAACGTGATGAACGTCGGCTTCGCGCCGCAGAACGCGACGGGTTGGGAGTTCGACCTCGTCCTGCTCGCCGCGAACCTCGCCATCGCAACCGTCGGGGCCGGGTGCCTCGCGCTCGACTGCCCGCTGTGCCGGACCAGAATGAGCGGGAAGAAGGAATGATGAACGAGAAGCACGAAGTTCGCCCTTCGACTCGTCCGAACGGCTTGGCCGGGCGGGCAGGGTGACAAATTTTTTTGTGCTTCGTGCTTCTCCGCTCCCGTGCAACAAAAAGGGCCGACCAGTGTCGTGCCCTGTTTGTCTGTGTGTTGGTGATTGGAAGGCCCGGGCCGCCCAATTAGCCAACCAGCATGGCGCGGACCGCTTCCGCATTGGCGCCGATCATCGCGGTCTGGAAGACCGCCAGGAGCGCGAACGCGATCGCCAAGGCCTTGAGCCTGTGGCCCGCGACTTCATAGGGAGCAGTGTCCATATGGAGTGTGTGTGAGGAAGTAATTAACTTTATAATACCATAAATTTGGTATGAATGCAATTGGCGAAAGATAGGCTTATCGACGAGTTAACAGAGAAATGGAGTACGCAGTATGTATTATGAATCATGAATTGTGGCAGATCTCCATACTTCATGATTCATGCTCCATGATTCATTTCTTCGTCCACGTCCAAACGACCGTCGGTGCAGGTATGCTTGTCCCTGGAGTATCCAGGTGGGTGACCGCATCCGCGAACCACGGCCCGCGGTGATTAAGTCTCCCGTAACAAGTAATCAGAGAAGAAACATATCCGCCCTAACGCGACGCCCAGACGGGGGGCAGTATAGAACGACGGGGCGGGTGGAAGCTACTGGAGGACGGAGAAAATTTCCAAGATTGCAACCCTTCGAGACGCGCTGCGGCGCTCCTCAGGGTGACACCTTGGGAATTGGAGTCTTGGGTTTTGTTTTGGATTCTTGCAGTCTTGAAGTCTTGCAATCTTGCAATATTGGACCCCTTCCTCATATGAGTTTCCCCGCCAGCACATTTGTCCATCCTCCCTCCACCTCCTCCCTGTGTCCTCCTCTATAGGTCCAGTACGTTTCCGGCATGCAGCGCGTGCAGTCGGGTGAGCGCTCGAAATGTTCCGGCCGCACGCCGCAGGCGAGGAGCTGGGCGGCGGTGGCGGCTTGGAGATCGACGTACGTTCCGTCACGGACGAGGGACGCCGGCACGTTCGGGAGCTCGTGTGCGGGATCGCTGAAATCGGCGCATCGCTGACAGAGCGACGGGCCGGCCACGACGTACAGGTTGTCGGCATCGGACTGACCGGATTCCTTGAGCGCATGCATGAATGCCGGAATCGCCTCGGCGACGATGCTGCGCCAGCCCGCGTGGAGCACACCCAGCACGTGCGAGGTGGGATCGTACGCCAGGAATGTCTGGCAATCCGCGGAGCGCGACGTGAGCCACAGGCCGGGAGTCTTCGTGATGAGCCCGTCGGCCTGCTCGGTGCGGCTCGTCTCGCCGGACACGACGATGGTGCGATTGCCGTGGACTTGGTGCAGGCTGGCGATGCGATCGTGGCCGAGCAGCGCGGCGATCTCGGTGTCGGTGTGCGCATGATCCTCCTTCGTGAGGAGCACGACGGACAATCGATCTTCGAACGGCCGCAGGAGCGCGAAGGGCGAGCGGATCATTCGGTGAGAGAATGGAGCAGGTGCGGAATCTGGCGGATGACGTCGTGCGCGGTGTACGAGAATCCGCGCGTCTCGGCGAGCGCGACGCCGGCGCGCTTGACGATCGTCGACGCCAGGCGGCAGCACTCGAGCGGCGGCAGATGCTGCGCCCGGAAACCCGCGATCAATCCGGCGAGCGCGTCGCCGGTGCCGCCGACGGTGAGGCCGGCGTTGCCGCCTTCCACTTCGTGCACGCGCCCGTCATCGGCGGCAATGTGGTCGACGGGACCTTTCACGTGGATGACGACATGGTGCGTCTGCGCGACGGAGCCGATGGCGTGCGGCGCGATCTCCATCCGTTCCAACTCCCCCAGGTGCGGCGTGGCGATGACATCCTTCCCGCGTGCGGCCTCGAGCGTCCACGGCTGCAGCGCGCTCGCGTCGAGCACCAGCGGGCACTGCGCCGACGCCACCAGCGAGCGCACCGCGACGAGCGACTCCTGCGAGCGGCCAATGCCGGGCCCTATGACGGCGCAGTCGGCGGTAGCCATGAGCTCGAGCAAACTCCCAACATCGCGGATCATCAGGTCGTCGCCGACGAACGGGTGCACCTGGAAATTGAGGCTCATCATGCGCGCGATGGACTGATGGCTCGCGGGCACGGCGACGTGGAGCAAGTCGACGCCGGCCGCCTCCGCCGCGAGCGCCGAGAACAGGGGCGCCCCGTGCTGGTGGCGCGAGCCGCCGATGACGACGACGGTGCCGTTGTCTCCTTTGTGCGACGAGGGATCGCGGTGCATGCCACCATGGTAGCAAAGAACGGGATCGCGATCCGACGGCGATAATCGGCGAGGAAATGCCTACGCACGAAGGCGTATTCTGCTATGATTTCCCGCACGCGTCATCCGCCTTCCATCGGGATGACGCCGTACCTTCTATGGTAGAACTCGTCTTCCTCTTCCTCCTCTTCATTGTCGCCTCGGGCGTGCTCGCCATGGTGGATTCCGCCATGCTCAGCGTCTCCCGCGCCGAAGCGGAGGAGATGGTCGTGCGTCAGAAGATGGGCGCGGCCGCGCTGCGGTCGCTCGTCATCCGCCTGCCGCGGGCCGTCAGCGTCATCGTCATCTTCACCAACACCATCAACGTCCTCGGGCCGATCCTCATCGGCGAGCGGTCGATCGACTTGTACGGCCACGAATCGATCGGCGTCGTCACTGCCGTCCTCACGTTCCTCACCATCATCTTCTCCGAGATCATTCCCAAATCGCTCGGCGCGCACTACGCGCCGCTCATCGCGCGGCTGGCGGCGCCGGTGCTGCTGGTACTGGTGTACATCCTGTTCCCGCTGGTGTACGTGCTCGAGAAGGTCGTCGGGCTCTTCAAGCGCGGCAGCCGGAAGATCGGCACCGAGGACCAGATCCGCGCGCTCGCGAGCATCGGCCGGCGCGCCGGGCACATCGACGAGGACGAACGGCAGATCATCCAGAAGGCGTTCATCCTCAACGACCGGCGCGCCCGCGACATCATGACGCCGCGCGCCAAGATCGTCGCCATCAAAGCCGACATGCCGGTGCGCGATGCGTCCAGAATCATCTTCGACCACTCGTACTCGCGCTACCCCGTCACCGGCAGGTCGCTCGACGACGTGCGCGGCCTCGCGCTCTCGCGCGACATCCTGGGCGCGCTCGTGGAAGGCGACGATTCCATTACGGTGAGCGAGCTCACCGGCGAGATTCTCTTCGTCTCGGCCGCCATGCGCTGCGACGACCTGCTCGCCCACTTCCGCAGCCGCAAGATCCACATCGCCGTGGTGCGCGAGCGCGAGAAGACGGGGGGCATCGTCACGCTGGAGGACGCACTGGAGGAATTGGTGGGGGAGATTGAGGATGAGGGGGATAAGGAATCCGCCGAAGGCCGAGGGAAATGATTCTCTATCGATAGCT
>CAZTYD010000009.1:0-612 GCA_964618035.1 uncultured Candidatus Peribacteria bacterium | reverse complement strand
GCTTGCAATTACGTACGTAAAAGCGTACGATATGAGCATGACATCCGTCCCCGCCACCACCGCGCGCGCCACCCTCTACGGCCTGATCGAGCGTCTTCAGCATGGCCATGCTCCCGTGCTCATTACCGGGAAAAAGGGGAATGCCGTCCTCCTCTCGGAAGATGACTGGCGCTCCATCGAAGAAACGCTCTTCCTCACATCGATCCCGGGCATGGGCGCCTCCATCAAGCGCGGCCTCAAGGAACCGGTCGACCGGTGCGCAACGGACATCGATCTATGAGGTACCAACTCGTGTATACGAAACAGGCGGTGAAAGATGCGAAGAAGCTAAAAAAATCGCCGCTCGCTGCAAAGGCAAAACGCCTGCTAGCGTTGGTCGCCAAGGATCCATTTCACACCCCTCCTCCGTTCGAGCGATTACTGGGCAATTTGGAAGGCGCCTACTCGCGTCGCATCAACATTCAGCATCGGCTGGTCTACCAGGTTCTGCAGAAGGAGAAAATCGTGAAGGTGATTCGGCTGTGGACGCATTATGAATGAGGAAAAGCAATTAGGATGGCTCTAGATAAGAAGAACCTCTCTCATTAGGCTCTTCTTGTGATTCCTTACAGC
>CAZTYD010000008.1:0-12253 GCA_964618035.1 uncultured Candidatus Peribacteria bacterium | reverse complement strand
GGGCCGCGCGGGAACGAACACGTCGCCCTCGACGCCGGCGCAGATGCTGCCTTTTGACGAGGGCGAGGACGATGAAGGCTACGGCGCGGACGAGAGGCGGCCCGAGGAGGAAGAGGAAGAGGCGATGGCCGGCGGCACGCTGTACCTCTTCACCGACGGCGGCTCGCGCGGCAACCCCGGCGAGGCGGCCATCGGCTGCATTCTGGAAGACCCGAAGCGCGGCGTGCTGCTCAAGCAGTTCGGCGAGCACATCGGCATCGAGACGAACAACGTCGCCGAGTATCGCGCACTCATCAAAGGACTCAAGCTGGCCGAGCAGTACCGCCCGCACCGGCTCGTCTGCCATTTGGACAGCGAACTCGTCGTGCGCCAACTCAACGGCGAGTACCGCGTGAAGATGCCGACGCTCGAGCCGCTCTTCGGCGAGGCGCGCCGCCTCAGCCAGAAGTTCCCCGACATCATCTTCAAGCACATCCCGCGCAGCGACCCCCACCGGGCCGATGCGCTGGTGAATAAAGTATTGAACGAGAGGGCGAGGTCGTCGGTGTATTATCGATAAGATTTCAAGATTGCAAGACTTCAAGATTGCAAAGAAAACCCAAGGGGAGAACTCTTTGGTTTTGGTTTGCAATCTTGCATTCTTGCAGTCTTGCATTCTTCACTGCCCAACATCTCCGCTCTCCAACCCCGCCGTCGCCGCGTCTTCCGGCGTCGGCGCCGCCTCCACGCCTATCTGGTAGAAGAGCGGCCGCGCCTGGTAGGCGGAGTAGTACGGCTCCACGCTCTCGGGCTGGTCTCCCTTGCGCACGATGCGGTACCACATCGCCTTCATGCCGGGGACGCGATCGCCCACCTTCTTCTTCTGCCCCGGCGGCAGCGAGGCGACGTACTCGATGCGATCCGGGGGCGGACTCCTGCGATCCCAGATGTACGGGCCGATCACCTCGGCATGGCGGTCGTCGCGCGTGCCGTAGTAGATGAAGTACACGTTGTCGCCCTCCGCGTACGTCTGGATGATCAGCGCGCCGGGGCTGTCGTTCTTGAACTTCATGTCCGGCGCGGGCGTGAACACCGTCGCGTCGGTACCCACGGGCGCGTAGTGGCTCACGACGTAGCTGTGGTTCTGCCGCGCCACGATGGGGAATCCGTACTCCCAGATGCCGCGGTACGCAGTGGAGCTCACCTGGCACAATCCGCCGCCGTAGTCGGGTACCGTACGATCGCCTTTGATGACGAGCTCTTTAAGGTACCCCGTCGCGCCGTTGACGGGACCGAGCACCGCGAGGAACGAGAAGACGGAGTTTGCAGGGATGAGCGTGCCGTTAAACTTGCTGAGGCCGGTCGCGATGTTGTGCCGGCGATTCTTGGGCGAGTTGCTCATGTCGGATTCGCCGATCGTCACCACCTCCTTGATGCCCTGCGCCGCGAGCGACGGATCGCTCACGACGATGCGCGGCTGGGTTTCGACGACCGGCACGAAGATCTCCGTCACGCCCTGCCGCAATGCCTCCGTCGTGAGGGTCGTCGTCGCATCGAGATCCACCTCGCGCCCCGTGAGCCCCACGCCGTCAAACGTGATCTTACCGCCGGCGTCCTTTCCGATGGTCACGCTACCGGCTGGACGCCGCAGCGGCGCAGAGACGATCTCCTCCAGAGTCCGACGAATGGCGCCGAGGTTGTAGCCGGCAACCGGCCGCTGCTCGAAACCGGGCGGCGGCGGGGGCACCGCATCGCCATCGACGCGCAGCGCGGCAGGCGCCGAGATTTCCTGCCCCTGGTAGAACCATCGCTCTTCCGGCGTCTGCCACTCCGGATGCTTGGCCGGATCCACCGTGAAGAGGTAATGACGGTAGCGGTAGGTAAGGGGCGCGGCAGATGCGGAGGCCACGGGCAAGAAGCTCACACTCGCAATGATGCCGGCGAGGAGGTATCGCGTACGACGGTTCACACCGAGAGTGTACGGGCAAAGAGTGCAAGACTTCAAGATTGCAGGACTGCAAGATTGCAAATCCTTCGAGACGCGCGGAGCTTGTCCCGAGTCCGTCGAGGGGGCGCTCCTCATAATGACACCTTGGGGATTGGAGTCTTGAGTTTTATTTGCAATCTTGCAGTCTTGAAATCTTGAAATCTTTCAATTCAGCTGTCACCTGCGGCGCCCTCAGCGGCCCGCTGAGCTGGTCGGCCAGGAACGTCTGGCACACGGCCTGCACGCGCGAGAAGGATCGCGGCAGCCGCTCCGGCACTTCGCCGTGGCGCGCCGCGTGCAGGAAGAGCATCTCGTCGTCGGTGAGGAGGAACGTCGTTTGCAATTCCGCCGTTGCCGGCAGGAACCCGAGCAGCGAGAGCAGCTCGATCGTGTAGGCCAGCGCAGTGGGCTTCTGCGGATCGCCGCAGCGGCGCAGGAACCGCACCGTCGCGTCGAACACGTCCGGCAGCGGCTCACCGTCCTGCGTGAGGCCGAGCAGCACTTCGATGCCCTGCTGCGCCTGCGTGAACCACTCGACCGTCGGGCGGAACGCATCGAGCTCGCTCAGTTCCGCGCCCTCGGCCACGAATCCGTTCGACCACTCTTTGATCTGCGCCTTGACGCACCGCAACGGCAGCAGCGAACCGCCCATCCGACTCGTCAGTTTCCGCGCACCCGCCGCGCGCACCGACAACCGTCCCCGCTCGCGCGTGAAGAGGATGCAGTACCGGTCCGCCTCGCCCACGTCGTACGTGCGGAGGACGATGGCGACGTAGGAGCGGGAGCGAGACACAGCCCTATTCTAGGGAAGAATGCAAGATTGCAAGACTGCAAGATTGCAAGGAAGACCCAAGGGAGGAACGCTTGGATTTTCGTTTGCAATCTTGCAGTCTTGCAATCTTGAAGTCTTCTCTCTGAGTCTTCTTTATTAAATTCCCACTACGATGAGCCTTTTACTTCTCAATTGTTGTCCCATCCCGAACCACGCGCCGAAGGCGGCGAGGACGGGCACCAGGAGGAACTCCAGGCCGACGAACAGCGGCAGCACCGTCTGCACGAGCGGAACCATCTGGCGCCGCAGGCCGGCGAACGTCCCGCCCTCGGCGAGCACGGGCGCGACGGTCGGCAGCACGAAGAGGAAGGCGGCGAGCAGCGCGCTCGTGATGATGAGCGAGAGGAAGAGCAGCAGCATGGATTCGACGATGAACGGCAGGAGGATCGCGGTATCCTGCGCGCCGAAGAGGCGCTCGATGAACACCTCCTCGCTGCGCATGAGCGCGCGCCGCCGCACGAGCTCCATCACCACGAAGAGCAGGACGATGCCGATGAGGCCGAGGAAGACGAACGCGAGCAGGCGCGCCGCCTGCGTGAGCCCGATGAGCTCGTGGATCCTGGCTTCCTGGTCCGTCGCCTTCGAGAGGAAGCCGGGGTCCACCACCCCGCGCCACTCGTCGCTGCGCACGAACCGCGCGAATGCGTCGTAGTCGTCCAAGGTGCGCAGCGTGACGGAAATGGTGTCGGGGAACGGATTGCTGAGCTTGAAGGTATCGAGGAAGGCGACTAAGTCGGGATCGCGCTGGCGCTCGAGCTCCTTGGCGCGCTCCTTGGTGATGTAGTCGGCCTGCGCCACTTCCGGCCGCGCCTGCACCGCGGCGAAGAATTCCTTCTGCCGCTGCGGCGTGGCGCCGCCGAGAATCTCCAATCGCAGATCCGTCTCGCTGCGCACGAGCACCTCCAGCGCCTGCGCCGCCAGCGCGCTCGTCACCAGCAGCTGCGCGATGAGCAGGATGCCCGTGAGCGCCGCGAGCGTCGTTCCCCATCCGCGCTCGCGCCACAGCGTAAGCACGCCGCGCCGCATGCCGCGGCGGAGCAGGAGAGGGAAGGAGGAGACAGTCGACATCGCAAAGCAGTATAGCGACTCATGGAGTGAATTGGTGATGCGGGCAGGGAGGAATGGTGCTTATTCAAATTCACCACGCGGACATCGAGGCACGCAGGACGAGGGCTGCGCATCGCAGCTCCCTACACGGTCATCTGCGTCGCCTGGCTCTGCTCGCCCGTCACGCGCAGGAGCCGCTCGAGCATCTGTGTGCACTCGCGGGCGCGCGGATTCTGCGGATCGAGATCGAGCGCGCGATCGAAGAGCGATTTCGCCTTCGGCAGGTTCTGCATCTGCAGGTACGACACGCCCAGATCGCACAGCGTGAGAGCGGAATCGGCGTCGAGGTTCAGCGCCCGCTCGAGCGTGACGATGCCCTGCGCACGTTGCCCGCCGCTGAAGAGCGCCCATCCGAGGCACCGGAGGATCTCGGCATTGTTCGGCTTGAGCACGTTCGCCCGGCGCAGGTGCCGGCACGCCTCGTCCCAGTGCTCGGTGCGCGAGCGCAAAAACCCCAGGATGTAGAACCCCGTGTAGCTTTGGTCGTCCAGCTTCACCGCCTGCGCCGCCGCCGTCTCGGCCCGGTCGTACCGGCCGAGGCTGAGCTCGTTATCGGCGATCTCCTCCAGCGCCGACACGCACTCCGGATCCTCCAGGAGGATCTCTTCGAGAATCGCCAATGCCTCGTCGTGATTGCCCGCCAGCTTGAGCTGTTCGGCCAGTTCGAGGCGTTCGAGAACGTCGGAAGACAGGTCGTCTGTGCTCATGGGGTGGGAGTGTAGAGAAGAGAAAGTGAGGATGCTAGTAAGTGGGTGAGATTGTCGGAGATGTGCGTTTTAAGACCGCAAGACTGCAAGATTGCAAGACTGCAAGAATCCAAACAAAATTCCAAGAGTTCTTCCCTTGGGTCTTCCTTGCAATCTTGCAGTCTTGCAATCTTGCAGTCTTCCTCCCTATGGGTAGAGCAAATACAGAAACATCCGCAGTATCCCGTACGACCCGATGATCACTGCCAGGCCCTCCGCGGACCCGAGCATGAGATCCTTTCCGCGCTTGATCTGATCCTCTTTGCCGCGGGAGAGCACCAGGAAGAACGCCCCCAGCACGAAGAGCGCCGTGCAGACGGGCAGCGCGACAACCGCCAGAAAATTGATGAGGTAGCCGATGGCCGTGCCAAGCGTGCTCTGGATGCCCAAATCCAGCTTCACGAACCGCTGCGCGAACGCCGTGTTCGACAGCGACATACCCAGCGCGAGGGAGGCGGCCCGGGAGAGAGTGCGGAGGGACATCGAGCTATTATAGCAGGAATACGGCCTTTTAGCTATGAAGAATTCAAGATTGCAAGACTGCAAGATTGCAAGGAAGACCCAAGGGAAGAACTCTTGGAATTTTGTTTGGATTCTTGCAGTCTTGCAATCTTGAATTCTTCTCCTCTTCTATAGCCCCCTCCCACCTCATTCCTCTATTATTGCCCCATGTCCGAACCGAACGGCTTTCAGCAGCGCCCGATCTCCGGCAGAGGCGACGACTCGTCGCTGCCCTCGGAACCACGGCGAGCGGAGAGGGAGGGAGAGCATCCACAGTCCGAGCGAGAGACGAGAGAGACGCCGCCTGGGCGCAGAGCGCCGAATCTGTCCGGCGCCATGCAGCAGTCGCAGGCCACGGCTCGCCTCCGCGCGCATGCGCGACCGGCATCGCGCCGGCGATTCACCTACGGAGCGAAGGAGAAGAAGCGATCGTCGGGCGTTCAGCGCCTCCGTTCGGTCGGCGGCGGCGCGTACTCCTGGGTGCGCGGCCATCAGCGGCGGCTGGGGTGGCGTCGGTTCCTGGTACGGGTGGTGGGCGGACTCAGCGGGGTGTTCGTGGCGTATTTGGCGTTCCTGTGGCTGACGCTGCCGAGTGTGCGGGATCCGAAGACGTTCCTGCCCGACGAGAGCACCATCATCACCGACCGTAACGGCGTGGAGCTCGACCGTCTTGGCGACGAAGACCGCACGGTGATCCCCACCGATCAGATCCCGAAGGTGATGAAACAGGCGATGATCGCCATCGAGGATGAGCGCTTCTACACCCACGGCTGCGTGGAGATCCGCTCCATTATGCGCGCGGTATTCGCCCGCCTCATCGGCCGCAGCGTGACGGGCGGCGCCTCGACCCTCACGCAGCAGCTGGCGCGCAACTCGCTCATCTCCTCCGAGCGTACGCTCACGCGCAAGCTGCGCGAGGTGATGCTCGCCTGCGAGATCGAGCGCGTGTACGGCAAAGACGACGTGCTCGGTCTGTACCTCAACTGGGTGCCGTTCGGGCCGAACATCTACGGCATCGAGCAGGCGAGCAAGAAGTACTTCGCCCAGTCGGCAAAGGATCTGACGCTCGGCGAAGCCGCAGTGCTGGCCTCCATGCCGCAGCGGCCGCCGTACTACAACCCCTACGGCGCGCACGTGCGCACGAAGGTGACGGAAGACATCGAGGAGAAGATCCGCGCGGGAAAGATCACGAAGCGGTCGCAGATTCCCGATAATCGCATCACGCCGGGGCTCCTCGGCAACAGCTTCGGCACGGGTGCGACGGTCATCTACATCGGCGGCCGCGCCGACCAGGTGCTGCGCAACATGCAGGATCAGAAGATGATCACGAACGAGCAGCGCCTGCAGGCGCTCGACGAACTGGCGCGGCTGGAATTCACGCCCGACCGCGAGAGCATCCGCGCGCCGTACTTCACCCTCTGGCTGCGCAAGAATCTGGAATCCACCTTCAGCCAGGCGAACGACGAGAGCCTGGTGCAGCAGAGCGGCCTCACCATCCAGACGACGCTCGATTGGCGCCTGCAGCAGATCGCCGAGAAGATCATCGCGCAGAAGCGGGAGGGCATCGTGAAGACGTACGGCGCGCACAATATCGCGCTCATGGCGATGGATCCGCGGACGCGCGAAATTCTCGCGTACGTGGGGAATTCGGATTACAGCGACCAGGAGCACGGCGGCAAGATCGACATGGTGCAGGAGCCGCGCGACCCGGGCAGCAGCTTCAAGCCCATCATCTACGCCGATGCCTTCACGAAGGGCTACGGCCCGGCGACGGTGCTGTACGACGTGAAGACGAAGTTCGGCCAGAACGAGCCGCAGAACTACGAGGGCGGCTTCTGGGGACTCGTGAACGCGCGGCGCGCGCTGGCCGGCTCGCGGAACATTCCGGCCATCAAGGCGTTCTTCCTCGCCGGCGGCGAGAACGAGGACAGCGTGCTCGACTTCGCCGCGAAACTCGGCGCGACATCGCCGAAGCAGCTCAAGGAGAAGATCCGCGCCACCACCGATCCGCACTACGACTACGGCTACACGCTCGCCATCGGCACCGGCGACACGCCCGTGTACGAGATGGCCAACGCGTACAGCACGTTCGCCAGCGGCGGGCAGTACAAAGACCCCGTGAGCATCCTCAAGGTGACCGACCGCAACAAGGCCATCCGCTTCCAGTCGGATCTGCAGAAACCCGGCGACGACGTGCTCGACCCGCGCGTGGCGTACGAGATCACCTCCATCCTCAGCGATGTCGGCGCGCGTCCCGGCGGCTTCTGGCAGAGCGCGCTCTCGGTGCCCGACTACCAGGCCGCCGCGAAAACGGGCACCAGCAACGACTGCATCGTGTGGAACGACGCCGCCACCGGCGACTGCAAAGTGCGCAAGCCGCGCGACGTGTGGACCATCGGCTACTCGCCGACGCTGGTGACGGCCGTGTGGGTGGGCAACGCCGACAGCGCGCCGCTCACCGACCGCGCCGACGGCCTGAACGTGGCGGCGCCCATCTGGAAGGAGTTCATGACGCAGGCGCTGCGCGCGCTCAAACCCGCCGAGAAGACGTTCAAGATGCCCGATGGCATCGTGCAGCCCCAGGTGTCGCTCCTCTCGGGCGAACTGCCCACCGACTGCACGCCCATCGATCAGCGCAAACCCGAGATCTTCCTGCGCGAGAACGCGCCCACGAAGCCCGACCCCGCGTGCGCCACCCTCACCGTCGACAGGGTGACCGGCCTGCTCGCGTCCGACAACTGCCCCGCCGAGGCGCGCGAGGAGCGCAGTTTCCTCGTGCCGCACTCCATCCTCGCGGAGCGCTGGCCGGAGTGGGAGAAAGGCGTACAGGCGTGGGCGGCCGGCTTGCAGGAATCCGGCACCGGCTTCGCGCTGCGCGTGGCGCCCACGGAGCAGTGCGACATCAGCAAGACACCCGGCCGCGGCATCAAGCCGACTCTCACCGTGCTCTACCCGACCGAGGGCGGCATCGCCGGCTACCCGGCCTTCGCGCCGCAGATCGACTACCGCGTCGGCTCCGGCGTGCTCATGGTGCAGTACGAGCTCGACGGCAAGCCCCTCGAAACCGCCACCACCGCGCCGTTCGCGCCCACGCTGCGCCTGCCGCGCTCCATCGACAAAGAAGGCACGCACCAGCTGAAGGTGACACTGACGGACTCGTACTACAACCAGGCGAGCCAGACGGTGAACATCCGGTTCGATGAAGATCGCACCAGCCCACAGGTGCAATTCGTCATTCCCTTGAGCGGCATTTCCATCCGCCAGGGCAGCACACTGCACATGACTGCCGACGCATCCGACGACGGAGGCATCCGGTACGTGGAGTTCTACCTCGACGACCTGCTCCTCGCCCGCAAGCCCGTCGCCCCCTACGAACTGAGCTACCCTATGAAGAACGCCTCGCCCGGCCCGCACTCCCTGCGCGCCGTCGCCACGGATTTCGGCGGCAATACGAGCGAGGCGAGGGTGGGGGTGGTGGTGGAGTAGACGAATGGGACCGGGAATGAACAATGGGATATGAATCATGAAGTATGGAGCTTTGCGCTCTTTGGGTCTTCACCCATCATTCATCATTCATTCTCCAGAATTCATACTACCCACTTCATCGATGGCTCTGCCTCCCTCGGCTCTTCCGTCTCCCTTCACATCTCCGCATTCGTATGCACCTCGCTCACGTCGTCGTCCTCTTCGATCAGTTCCATGAGACGCACGACTTTCTGCGCCGTGTCGTCGTCGACGGGCACCTTGGTCCTCGCCACGTACGAGAGGCCCGCGGAATGGATGACGGCCCCTGTCGATTTCAGCGCGTCGCGCACGCGCGACCAATCGGTTTTGGATGTCACCACGGTCACCATGCCGGCGTCCTGCGCGATATCTTCCGCCCCCAGGTCGATGAGCGTCAGCTCCAGGTCGTCCGACCACGGCGCGCCTGCGGGAAGCTCCGCCACCACCGTTCCCCTGCGCTCGAACTGGTACGCCACCGATCCGCTGTCGGCCATGCGGCCGCCGTGCTTGGTGACGACGGACCGCACGTTCGCCGTGGTGCGGTTCCGGTTGTCGGACAGGCATTCGATGATGAACGCCGTGCCGCCGGGACCGTACGCCTCGTAGAGCATCTCCTGCATCTGTTCGCCCTTGTTCTCGCCCAACCCCTTCTTGATGGCGCGCTCGATGTTCGCGTTGGGCACGGAATCCGCCTTCGCGTTCTCGACCGCCGTCCGCAGCGCCGCGTTGGTGCCCACGTCGCCGCTGCCGCCCGCCCGCGCCGCGATCTCGATGAGGCGCGCGTGCCGCGTGAAGATCTTGCCGCGCTTGGCGTCTTGAGCGGTTTTCTTGACCCGGATGTTGGCCCATTTGGAATGTCCCGACATACGAAAAGCTGAGTGCCCGCAGTGTAGTAGGTTTCGCGTGGAGGTACAGGATGTTTCCTCGGGCAAATCTATCATCAGCTGGTCGATCC
Organism: uncultured Candidatus Peribacteria bacterium; assembly: GCA_964618035.1. Lineage (GTDB taxonomy): Bacteria > Patescibacteriota > Gracilibacteria > Peribacterales > Peribacteraceae > JAQBQQ01. The sequence continues at coordinate 2,642 of CAZTYD010000008.1, read as the reverse complement.
GATTGATGGCGCAAGCGAGTCATCGAGCGTGTCTTCTCGGTATCGCATCAAATTCATCATTCTACAGCCATTCCTTGCCTCTGGCGCCTCTCCGTGCTACCCTTCCTTGCCGGTCTCTTCCGGCTCCTGTCGTGTTGTATCTGCTCGTGCTCACCGGCTCTCTTTTGGGCATCGTCGTCCTGTTCGGTTCGCGCGTTCTCCTGCGGAACCGTGGCGTGCGCCGCTTCGTGCGCAGCGTGCGGCAGCGGTTCCAGTCGCTCGAGGAACGCGGTGCCTTCTTGGCGGAGGAGACGAAGGTGCCCAAGCTGCGCAAGAGCCCGCGCGTCTCGGCCATCGAGCTGCAGGAGGTGCGCACGCTGCTCCGCAGCGCCGAGAAGGCGCTCGTCGCCAACAAGACCGACGAAGCCGAGCGGCTGTTCATCCAAGCCCTCACCATCCAGCCGCAGGCGTGGGACGTGCAGGCGCAGCTGGCGAAGCTGTTCCTCACCACCGGCCGCGAGAACAAGGCCGAGGCGATGTACAAAGAACTCCTGCAGCACCGCGACGACGTGTCGTTCCACGCGAACTTGGGCCTGGCGTTCTACCGGCAGGAGAAGTACATCGAGGCGTGCCAGTCGTACCAGGAGGCGCTGAACCGCGACCCGCAGACCCCCGAGCGCGCCGCGGCCCTCGCCCGCGCCTGCATCGCCGCGGAGCGGTTCGAGGAAGCGGCGCCGCTGCTCGAGAAAGCCTGCATCCGCCTCTCGCGCTCCACGGAACTCCTGCACATGCTGGCCGAGTGCTACCTGCAGCTGGGGCAGACCGACAAAGCCGAAGCCGTGTACCGCCGCATCAACCGCCTGGAGCCGTACGACGAGGAAGTGAAGGCGAAGCTGCTGAACCTGGCGCGGGTGTGAGGCAAACAGCATCTTCGTGCATCACGAGACCGTGTCGGATCTCCCGGTGAGCGCGCGATACATATCGTATCCGTCCTTGAAGAACATCATGAGCTCCGCGCGCGTCACGCGGATCCGCGACGCGAGTCGCTCCATTTCAACCGTGAACTCTTCTGGGCGCTCCTCTTCTTGCAACCTAGCTCGGCCATGCTCATGGATGAACATCTTCCCGGTAGCCGTTGGCATGGCGATGAGCGTGCGGTACGCATCATAGCCTTCCGAGACGAGCATGAAGAGGTCGCTCGTGGGATTCATGGCATTCTTCTTTGAGTAAGGATCGGGGCCACCGATGTCTACGGGACGATCCATCTGCAACAGATGCTCTTCGTCCGGCACAGTGGCGAAGGAACTCGTCAGGCTTTCGAGCACGGCGATGATCCCCTGGGAAATCCATCGGAGTCGAAGATGGGCGCGTTTTGATGCGGGGCAGGTTTCGACAGTCACCGCGTTGCGCTGCGAGCAGAATTCCTCGTAATTGAACGGCTCTCGCGGACGGTAGGATGGGTCAAACAGATAGCCCAGTGCCTGCGTAACGACATGTGTCCCATTCCGAAAATGGGTAATGGGAGCGTCGGGCCTTTCCCTCAAGATCCGCTCTGAAACTTGCCCTGCCTTGAAAGTGCAGCTGCCTCCCAACCTCCAATCAATTTCTCGATCAGGATCCACTGTCCGATGGATATTGCGAATATTGGTGTACGGCAACTCACCGACATCGCGTAAAATTGCTGCCGCAACTGCCTCATGCATGCACGAAAGGTACTTCTGTTGAAAATTTTGTCAACAGACGGACTTAGAACTCCACCACCTCCACCTCCACGTCGCCCTGCACCTGCGACTGGCAGCTGAGGCGGTCCGGATCCTCCGTCACGCCCATGTTCTCCTCGCGATCGTTGCGCGGGCTCAGGTGCTCCATGCCCGCTTTGACCTTGCACAGGCACGTGGTGCAGAACCCGTTGCCGCCGCACGCGTGCTCGACGGGAATGTTGTTGTCCAGCGCGATCTGCAGGAGCGTCTGCCCCTCGGCCGCATCGACAACGTGCGCTTGGCCGGCGTAGTGGAAGGTGACTTTGGGCATGGGAAGCGGAATGTAAAATTGAAAATGTAGAATGTAGAATGAATACCCGACTCGGCATTCATCGTAGCCATGCTACATTTTTCATTGTACATTTTACATTCAATCGATGTCATCCCTTCTCTCCATCTCCAGCCTGCGCATCTCCGTCGAGGGGAAGGAAGTCGTGCACGGGATCGATCTGCAGGTAGGGAAAGGCGAAATCCACGCCGTCATGGGGCCGAACGGATCCGGAAAATCGACGCTGGTGAACACGCTGATGGGGCATCCGAAGTACGCAGTGGAAGGCGGATCAGCCTTGCTGAACGGCGAGGAACTGCTGGAGAAAGAACCGTGGGAACGCGCGTCGGCCGGGCTCTTCCTCGCGTTCCAGTACCCCAAAGAAATCGCGGGCGTCTCGCTGAGGAGCTTCCTGTTCGCGGCGTACAACGCCCAAATGGGCGTGCGCGATCCGGCGCAGAAGAAAGTCTCGCCCATCAAGTTCAAGAAATTCCTGGAAGAGAAGATGCGCGAGCTCTCGATGGATCCGTCGCTCGCCGAGCGGTCGCTGAACCAGGGATTCTCCGGCGGCGAGAAGAAGAAAGCCGAAGTGCTGCAGCTCGCCATTCTGCAACCGCAGTTGGCGCTGCTGGACG
>CAZTYD010000007.1:0-12936 GCA_964618035.1 uncultured Candidatus Peribacteria bacterium | reverse complement strand
ACCGAAGGCCATCCCGACAAGATCTGCGACCAGATTTCCGACGCCATCCTCGACGACGCGCTGCGGCAGGATCCGCACGCGCACGTGGCGTGCGAGACGCTCGCGACCACCGGCCTCGTCATCGTGGCGGGCGAGATGCGCACGCGCGGGTACATCGACATCGCCGGTCTTGCGCGCAAGACCATCCACGAGATCGGCTACGACAACGCCGTGTACGGATTCGACAGCAAGGCGTGCGCCGTGCTCGTGAGCGTGGGCGAGCAGAGCGCCGACATCGCGCAGGGGGTCGATAGGGAATCGGAAGAAGAACAGGGCGCGGGCGATCAGGGTTTGATGTTCGGGTTCGCGTGCAACGAGACGCCGGAGCTCATGCCGCTGCCGATCTCGCTCGCCCACGGGCTCACGAAGAAGCTGGCCGACGTGCGCAAGCGCAATGGGCTCGACTACTTGCGTCCCGACGGCAAGAGCCAGGTGACCATCCAGTACGCCGACGACGGCACGCCCGAGCGCGTCGACTGCGTCGTCATCTCCACACAGCACGCCGACGGCATCGCGCACGAGCAGATCTGCGCCGACATCCGCCGCGAGGTCATCGAGCCTGTGTGCGGGAACTACCTCGACGAGAAGACGAAGTTCCACATCAATCCCACCGGCCGCTTCGTCATCGGCGGCCCTCCGGGCGACTGCGGGCTCACCGGCCGCAAGATCATCGTCGACACGTACGGCGGGTACAGCCGGCACGGGGGCGGCGCGTTCAGCGGCAAAGACCCGAGCAAGGTCGACCGCTCGGCCGCGTACGCCGCGCGCTGGGTGGCGAAGCACGTGGTGAAGGCGGGCCTCGCCAAGAAGTGCGAGGTGCAGATCGCGTACGCCATCGGCGTGGCCGCGCCCGTCAGCATCCGCGTCGATACCTTCGGCACTGGATCGAAGTCCGATCGCGATCTGGAGAAGGCGATCACGAAGACGTTCGATTTGCGCCCCGCATCGATCATCCGCGATCTCGATCTCCTCAAGCCGCAGTACAAGCAGCTCGCCGCGTACGGCCACATGGGTCGCGAGGATCTGGGCGTCAAGTGGGAGATCTGCGATCGGGTGGAGGCGCTGGCGAAAGCGCTATAATCATCCGGTGCAATTCCCCGTCGATCTACCGGTTCCCGTCCTCGCCAAAGCGGCTGCGCTGCAGGTGTCTCCGGCCGACATCGACGAGCAGTTCATCACGGGGAGCGGCAAGGGCGGGCAGAAGATCAACAAGACCGCCAGCTGCGTGCTGCTGATCCACCGCCCCACGGGCATAGAAGCGCGGTGCCAGCGTCACCGCGAGCAGAGCAAAAACCGCATCAGTGCCTACAAGCTGCTGATCGAGAAGATCGAGGAAAAGGTGAGGGGAAGAGAATCGGCGCGGGCCCAGAAGACGTTCAAGCTGCGCAAGCAGAAACAGCGCCGGTCGCGGCGCGCGAAGGAGAAAATGTTGGCCGATAAGGCGCACCGGTCGGAACGCAAACAGGCACGACAAACCCTGTAGGGACGCATAATCATGCGTCCCCACGGGCATAATCATGCGTCCCCACGGGCATAATCATGCATCCCCACGGGCATCCCCACGGGCCGATCGCATGATCATCGGTCCCCACGGGCCGGTTGTTTCCATCGTTCCACATTCCGTTCGATGTAGGTCCTGATGCGACGGTATTCGCCTGCATCGCGAATCACCCGGTCGTGGTAGCGCGATTGCCATGCGAACGGGATGTCATGTTTCGTCGCGTACGATTTCACGCCAATTTTATAGCCGCGGATGATGGACGCCAGATTGCGAGACTGCGGACCGAACCGGTTGGGTTTCCACGTCGGCTCGTTTCGCTGGGAGGCGAAATGCCGCGTCCCGAGGATGAGGGGCGATGTATCGGTGCCGTTGCCGCAAATCCACAGTATCCCATGAATGTGATCCGGCATCACGACGAATGCGTCCGGGATGACAAACGGAAAGTGATCATGGACAGACATCCATCCGATACGGGCACGTGCGCCAAGCTCCGTCAAGCGCATCGTGCCGTTTGCAATCGAGCCGAAGTACGGCGTTCGCCCGTCGGTGCAGATCGTGACGAAGTAGGGCGCACGCGATGAGTAATCCCAAACGCGCCACCGCGCCGAGATGCGATGAGGGCCGTCATAGTTCCGTCTAAAGGGAGGGGGATGCATGTGATGCCATGTTCTTTCGGCATGAGGCGATGTTCGATGCGCTTTTTTCTCAAAAGCGAATGTAAAGGCGAAAACATCCCGTTCAGAAGCCGAAAAAGACGTTCCATTCACCAATGGAACGCCCATCATCATTAGGTGACTGTATATATTTTATATTGTATAATATAATAAATGACACCCACCCACACCCACTTCCCCGTCCCGCTTCCCGCGCACGTCCTCGCCATGGCGGCTGCGTGTTTCGTGCGGCCGGAGCACATCGACGAGCACTTCATCCGCGGCCACGGCCACGGCGGGCAGAAGAAGAACAAGACCAGCAGCTGCGTGCAGCTCATCCACCGCCCCACCGGCACGGAGGTGAAGTTCCAGGCGCACCGCGAGCAGCGCCGCAACCGCATCGAGGCGTACACGCTGCTCATCGAGAAGATCGACGCGTGGCGTCGGGACGTGGAGCATGTGTTGGCGGAGAGGGAGTTTCAGGCACAACACTGAGACTAGAAATCAGAAGGCAGAAAACAGAAGGCAGAAAGTAGAGGTCAGGTATGGCTACTGCCTTCTGACCTCTGCCTTCTGACCTCTGCTCTCTCCTTCAGTAATCTTTCAGCACCGTCCCCGGATAGTAGTACTGCAGAATCTCCTCGGCGGTTTTCCCCTCGTTCGCCTGCCCCTCCGCGCCGCAGCCGGACATGCCCACGCCGTGGCCGGCGAGCTTCATGCCGTTACACCACGGGTCGGGTTTGCTTTGGAAGACCGATGCGAACGGGAAGTTCGCGCCAAGCCCCGCTTCCGCCGGGCTGCGCGTGCGGCCGTCGTCGCTCGAGAAGTACGGCGGTTTGATGAGGCTGCCGTTGTACTTCAGGACGAGCCCGGCCGTGTTCTTCACGGCCTTCACCCAGTTGGGATTGGCGGTTTCGAACGCGTAGCCGCTGTACTTCTGGAACTGCGACGGCGCATCGGAGCCGTCGTACGGCATGCCGGGAAACTTGCGGTTGTCGGCCGAGAGGTACCACGCCGCGTACGTGCGCGCGGCCGCCGCGAAGGCGCGCTGCTTCTCGTACGGTTCGGTGTCCGGTTCTTCGCCGAGGCCGGCCATGTAGTCCTCCAGCGGAAGTTCGTTGATCAGCACGAGCTGCTTGTCGAGAATGCGGCACTCGAGAACGCCGCGGAATTTGTTCATCGGCCGGTTCCAGCTCGCAATCGTGCTGATGCCGGCACCCGGATCGATGCGGATGACGCCGCTCGCGCGCAGGGCGCCGCCCATCCACGCCTCGCATGCGTCGCCGTTGGCGCGGACGAACACTTCGCTGCCGGCAGCCGCGCCGTTCGCGACGGAGCCGTCCGGCACGGCGATCGACGCATTCTGCGTGTCGGCCTGGTAGCCGAGCCGGATGCGGATGGTGGGATTGCTGGCCGGCGTGCGGGCGGCCGTATTCGCGGGATGGGACGAACGGCTGGAGCCGGCGCTCGATGATGTTCGTTTCGTGATGCCATCCGATGTGTCGGTCATGATCACGGGCGTCGCGCGCGAGATACGGCGATTAGTGTTGATGGTGGCGGGTTCGCGCGTGCGGCGCCCGCCGGCGGTGAGCCGGTACGTCATGCCTGCGAGCGTGAGCGAGTACGTGCCTTCCTTTGCCGGCAGTTTCACGCGGAACCGGACGGTCTTGAACTCGCCGGCGCGGATGAACGATGGCACGAGTACTTTGTCGCGCAGCCGCAGGTGCGCGTCGCCTTCCTCCCACACGGCCATACTCGGGTCGGATTTCACGAGCGCGCCGATGCTGGCGCGCTGCGCGAGCGGCTTGTTGCCCGCCTGCATGCGCACGGTGAAGGTGAGTTCGCCGCCGGGGCGTCCGCTCAGCTCCGTCGATCCGAGCGGCGTGAGGAATTCGCTGGATCTCGGCGGCGTTGGCCCTGTCCGCGGTCGTACCGAGGAAGAGGATGCGCGGCGGGGCGGGGCGGGGAAGCGGATGGAGGCATCGACGTTCCCGCTCGCGGCGTTGCGGCGCACTTGGTCGAGCACGGCGTAGGCGTAGTAGCCGGGGCAGGTAGTGCTGAGCAGGTCACGGTGCCCGACGACGGTCGGCAGCGTCTTGCCGTGGTAGACCGTGGTACCGTTGGGATCGATGTGGTACTTGTCGCCGAGGTAGGCGATGAGTTTCTGCAGGCTCTTCATCTGCGCCTGCGTCGGTTCTTCCACTTCGAAGTTGCCCATCAGCGCGACGCCGATGGTGCCCGTGTTGTTGCAGTACGCGTGACCGGCGATGACGTAGTCGCCGCCCGCTCGTCCCTCGTACACTTGTCCCCCTTCGTCGATCACGTAGTGGTAGCCGATGTCGCCCCAGCCGCGGCTGACGGCGTGGTACTGGTAGATGGCGCGCATGCGTTCGGCGCCGGATCGCGTGTCGCCCGAGACCTTGCCGGCCGTGTGGTGCACGGCGATGAGCTTGATGGAGGGCGAGTACTCCTGCGGCCACAGGAGCGGTTCGCCATTGTCGTTCGCCATCACCTTCCGTCCGCTCGTGCGGAAATCGCCGGGGAAATTGCGTTGGGCATCGAGGCAGGTCTGCTCGCGGTCGTTCGCCGCGTCGTTGCCATTGTCGGTCGTCGGCGGTGGCACGCTCGAACTTGCGCTAGAACGCGACGAAGAAGTGCTGGAAGAGGAAGATGTCGTGCGCCGCACGCGCAGCGATTCATCGGCACCCCACTCGCCGCGCGAGAGGATGAACGGCGCCTCCACGCGCCCGCGCGCAGCCACGTCGTACTGCACCGGCACGCGCGGCACGCGGATGGGGTGCAACGTCACGGAACCCTCGATGCCGCTGATGCGGACCGCCGTCACGCCCGTGGGGAAGATCACCAGGTTGCTCTCGCGCAAGCGCGGATCCTGTTCGTTGTCCGGCTCGATCACCTCGGTATCGGTCCACTTGCCGTTGGCGTACGCCTGCAGCGTGCCGCGCGCGCTCGCCGTTGGCAGCTCGACGCTCACCGCGTCGATGGGATCCTTGAACGCGAAATCCTTCACGGGTACGCCCGCTGCGTCGCTTGCGGGCGGCAGGAAGGCGAAGAACACGGAAAGAACGACGGCGAAAGCAGTGGTGCGCATATTCAGAGAGTATACGAACAGCATCAGTGTTGGTAACCGCTTTCCAGCAATTTCTCATACTCGTCGATCATGGTCTGCAGGGAGAATTGCTCGTGAGCCGTTCGGCGGCCCGCCGCGCCGATGCGCTCGTGCCGGCGCGGGTCGGTCAGTTGCTTGATCGCGTGTGCCAGTGCCCCGGCCGAGCCGGCTTCCACCACCAGCGCATCGATGCCGTCGTGCAGATAGCCGGCGATGCCGCACCGGTCCGTCACGATCGCCGGTATGCCAAGGCTCATGGCTTCCGCCGCCACGAGGCCGAACGGATCGTGATCGCGCGAGGGCAGCACCAAGAGATCGAGTGATCGGTAGAACATCTCCAGATCATCGACGGCATCCATGATATGCACGCGATCGGTCAGCTGCTTCGACACGATCAATGATCGCAGTGTGGCTTCCTCCCGTCCTTGGCCGAGGATCGTCAACTGCGCTTGCGGTATCGCCTTCATCGCATCAATCAGCACATCTACTCCTTTATCCCTCGTTAAGCGCGCGACGCAGCCGATCCTCGCCCCCGGCCCCTCTCCCTCCCTCCGCCGGCCTGTCGGGAGAGGGGAGTCAATTTTTCGGAATCTCTGCAGATCAATTCCGTTCGGAATCGCCACGACATCCTCCTCGCCCCATCCCATTTCGAGGTACATCTTTCGGCTCAGTTCCGACACCGTCACCGTCGTCGCCTGTCGGCTCAGCCGGCGGAGCCGCGAGAGCCACGGATTCTTCCGCAGCCAGTTTCCCACGCGGTCGTGCTCGATCCACAAGACATGCGCTCCGCTCTTGGTTGCATCATCCGTCAGCAGAATCTTTTCGCTGAGGCTGAGCATGCAGACAGCGTCAGGCGGTAAGCGGGAATCGGTTAGTGCGGCGATGATTTTTTTCCTCATCGATCGTTGCCGCCATAGAAAACTGACGGCATGCCATGGCGTGACCGGCGGCGGTCCGATGTGCAATTCCGTCACGGGAATATTCCGCTTGCGGCACTCGGCGAGCAGCACGGGGCAACTGCCGAGAAACTCGACGTCGTGGCCGCGCGCCCGCAGTCCTTCCATCAGGCTCAGCGTCTGCACCTCCGCGCCGCCCATGGCGGATTCCAGAGGGAAACGTGTGAAGAGAATACGCATGATAAGCGTAGTGTAATCGTAATCACTCGCAGTGTCTTCGCTGCCCCGCGGGCGCTGTCATGTTCGCGATCGACCGTGAGTGCGCTGTAAATACTGAAGCATCTGCGCCGCCGCGCTCGCTTTCCTGCCTGCAGGCCTGGAAAGCCGCCCGCCCGACGCTCTGTCGAGCAGTTGAAGGAACTTATCTCGAAAATCATTCTGCTCCTGTCGTACGTACCGAAGTGCCTGTTCTTCTATAAAAGAGAAGTAGTTGCGCAATTCGGCCATAGCGATATCCGGACGTTCCCGGAAGAGCCGTTGAACGATGGTTCTCGCCTCGGCTGTCAGTGTGGCGACGGTTTCGTCGACGATGAATGCGCAGTCTTCACTGGATAACTTGCCCTGGGCTTGAGGGTAATTCAGGCGTTCGTTGGCCCGAGAAATCATCTCACTCAAAAAAATATTGAGAGAGACGCTCTCATCCGCGCGCAACGCATTTCTCCTCTGCTCAGGCACGTTCTCGGCTGTCATATTTATATACTAAAATTTTTTATTATTTAGTCAATATTTTACTGCGGGCGAGAAAGTGCATTTCTTCCGCCCATGTACGGTCGCAGCGGTTTTGGGATCGTCACCGTTCCGTCGGCCTGCTGGTGGTTTTCCAGAATGGCGATGAGCGTGCGGCCGATGGCGAAGGCCGTGGCGTCGTTCATGTGGACGAGCGCGCGCTTGCCGTCGGCGGTTCTGTACTGCGTGCCGAGCCGGCGGGCCTGGTAATCCGTCATGTAGTCGCTCGTGTGCGTCTCGCGGTACTTCTCCTGCGAGGGGATCCAGCAGTCGATGTCGATGCCGTTGGCGTTCGGCTTGCCGATGTCGTACGTGCATTTCTGGATCACGCGGTACGGCACGTCGAGCTGTTGCACCAAGTACTCCTGCATCGCGACGATGAACTTCTGCTCGTCCTCGCCGGCCTCGGCGGTCGTGAACGATTCCATCTCCAATTTATCGAACTGGTGCACGCGCAGGATGCCGCCCATGTCCTTGCCGTACGTGCCCGCCTCGCGGCGGAACGCCGTCGAGTAGCCGATGAAGCGGATGGGGAGCTCTGCGGCGTCGAGCGTCTGTTCCAGGTAGTACGGCCCCAGCGTGTGCTCGGCGGAGCCCACGAGCACCTGGCCGTCTTCCGGCAGCAGGTAGCGTTGGTCCTCCGGCTGCAGGCGGTCCATGCGATCCATCACGTCGCGACGCATGATGACGGGCGGGAGCACCGGCACGAACGGCTTGGTCGACACCTTCAGCCCCGCCTTCTTCGCGACGGCGGCGAGAATCTTCTCGTCGCCGAGGATGTCGAAGGTCATCTGGATGATAGCCATCTGCAGACGCACCGCGTCGCCCTTGAGGTACGCGAAACGGCTGCCGCTCACCACGGCCGCCTGCTCCACGTCGATGATGTCGAGCTCCTTGCCGAGCATCACATGATCCTTCACGGGAAAATCGAATACACGCGGCGTTCCCACCGTGCGGATCACCACGTTCTCTTCTTCGCTCAGCCCCACCGGCACGTGCGGCAGCGGCAAGTTCGGCAATTGCAGCTGCATGGTCTTCCACCTCTCTTCCACTTCCGCGAGCTCGCTCTCCTTCGTCTTCAGCTCATCGCCGAGCGCCTTCATCTCCTTGATGGTTTTCTCCTTCTCCTCGCCTTTCATCTGCGGCACGTCCTTGCTCACCTTGTTCCGCTTGGCGCGCATCTCTTCCACCGACGGGATCAGCGTGCGCCGGCGCTCGTCGAGCGCGATGAATTCTTGCACGTTCAGCTTGATGCCTTTGTTCGTGGCGGCGGCCTGGTAGAGTTCGGGACGGGCGCGGAGGTCGGCGAGGTCGATCATAAATTTGGCAATATAGAACTAATTTTGGAAATTAGCCTATCTGTAGAATTGCTATTTGCCAATAATTGGCCAATAGCTAATAACTCATGATAAATGGGTGTCTTTGTAGATAATCTATACTGCTCGCCAATTCTCACTAATTTTTCAAGTGATTTCCCCTTTCTTGAAAAGTTTTCGTCCAAGTCAAAATGCTTCCCTCCGAGTTTGTTTGCAATCAGATAAATAATATCAAGCCGCGAAAATCCGCTGCCATCGAGAACGATATGATCGCCATTAATAAATTCATACAGAGACAATTTATTGAACTGAGGAGCCCCCTGAAAACCAAAAGATTGCAGTACTCGTCGTTCTTCCAGGGTTGGACTCTGAACCTCCCAAATGCATTGTCGCATTATGCCGTCCACTTTAGCGCCACCAGGAAGGAACAGAGAGAACCTTTTTTTGGGAATTTTATTGAATGGAGTGATAGGACAACGCACGCCAAATGAAAAGTTTAACCAATTGGATGCCTGAGTAAGAAGGCCGCCTTTATCAACAAGCAAGAGATTAAGAACACTAGTTCTTTGTCTAAGCACAGAATCATTAAGTTCTCCATGGCCCCATTCAGCTTTAATTGATAAGAGATCTTCTTTAACTACTCTGAGAGCCTGGAGTTGAGTCTGGTTTAATCGATTCATTCAAATTACGAGGAAATTCTATGCTCCTCATTGTAAAGTCTAAAATCAATAGCTAATGGTATGAGTACGAAATATAAATAGGCAACGAGTAGGGAACTGTTTTTATGATGCCTGTAGATACGCTCTCTCGAAACAGATAAGGGCAAACGCACGTCTTCTCAATTCGCCAAAGGGAAGAAAAATCACGGGGTGTTGATCCATAGAATCCACTTGCAGGCTCAGTAAGTACACTCGTGTTACTTCCTCCATCGCAGCCTCTGCCTCACGCCGAGTAATTGTTCCTGCAAATTCTGTCATGAGTTCAGTAATGGCATGACTCATATTATCCTGTAGGTTTTGTATCTCCGGCGGCAGATCAAAGGTGCATGTATCTGCCTCATCTGGTACCAGATTTTCCATAGAAAAAGGGCCGAAATACTGCCCCTCAACTTGAATCTGTCAACAACTCTGGCACAATAAAGAGCTTTTTCTGCGCTCTCGTTTCATTCTATGAAAAATAAGCCATTCACCCTTCGACAAGCTCAGGGTGACAGCGTTATGTATCTCCTCTTCCGAAAGTTGCCATGAAGAACAAGCCATTCCATCTCGTCTCACCGTTCCAGCCGATGGGCGATCAGCCCGCCGCCATCGAAAAATTGGTGCAGGGCGTGAACGCGGGCGAGAAGCACCAGACGCTGCTCGGCGCCACGGGCACGGGCAAGACGTTCACCATGGCGAACATCGTGCAGCAGGTGCAGCGCCCCACGCTGGTGCTGGCGCACAACAAGACGCTCGCCGCGCAGCTGTGTTCGGAGTTCCAGGGGTTCTTCCCGGACAACGCCGTGAGCTACTTCGTGTCGTACTACGACTACTACCAGCCGGAGGCGTACGTGCCCACGTCGGACACGTACATCGAGAAAGATGCATCTATCAACGAGGAGATCGAGAAGTACCGCCACGCGGCCACATTCAACCTGCTCACGCGGCGCGACGTGCTCATCGTCGCGTCGGTGTCGTGCATCTACGGCCTCGGCAACGTGGAGGACTACGAGGCGCTGGCCATGAAGCTCGAGCGCGGGCAGGCCATCAAGCGCGATCAGTTTCTGCGCCGTCTCACCGACATCCAGTACCGCCGCTCGGGCATGGATTTCAAGCAGGGGATGTTTCACGTGCTGGGCGACACGGTGGAGATTTTTCCGCCGGCCGGCGACACGGTCATCCGCTTCGAGATGCCGTTCGACGAGATCGACGTGATCCAGGAAGTCGACAGCTTCACGGGAGAGGTGCTGAACGAACTGCAGGAGGTGATGATCTTCCCGGCCTCGCACAACGTGACCACGCAGGAGAAGATCGACCAGGCCATCGAGCAGATCAAAGTCGATCTGAACGAGCAGGAGAAATTCTTCCTGCAGAACAACGAACTCGTGAAGGCCGAGCGCATCCGCCAGCGCACGGAGTACGACATCGAGATGCTGAAGGAGACCGGCTACTGCACGGGCATCGAGAACTACACGCGTTACCTCACGGGCCAGCCGCCCGGCTCGCCGCCGAGCACGCTGCTCGACTACTTCCCGGACGATTTCCTGCTCATCGTCGACGAGTCGCACATCTCCATCCCGCAGGTGGGCGGCATGCACGAAGGCAACCGCAGCCGCAAGCAGACGCTCGTCGACTACGGCTTCCGCCTGCCGAGCAGCCACGACAACCGGCCGCTGAAGTTCAGCGAGTTCGAGGAGCGCACGCCGCAGCGCGTCTACGTGTCGGCCACGCCCGGCAAGTACGAGTTCGAGCACACGCCCAAGCAACACATCGTCGAGCAGATCATCCGCCCGACGGGCCTGCTGGATCCGGTCGTGACGGTCAAGCCGACCAAGCACCAGATCGACGACATCGCCGAGGAGGTGCAGAAGACGCTCAAGAACAAGGAGCGCGTGCTCATCACCACGCTGACGAAGAAGATGGCCGAAGACCTCACGCAGTACCTGCTCGACGGCGGCTACAAGGTGCGGTACCTGCACAGCGACGTGGAGACGCTCGAGCGCATCGAGATCCTGCGCCAGCTGCGCACGGGCGAGATCGACATCGTGGTGGGCATCAACCTGCTGCGCGAAGGGCTCGACCTGCCGGAGGTGAGCTTCATTGCCATCCTCGACGCCGACAAGGAGGGCTTCCTGCGCTCGCGCGACGCGCTCATCCAGACCATCGGCCGCGCGGCGCGCAACCTGCAGGGCCACGTGACGCTCTATGCCGACAAGATGACCGACGCGATGAAGGCGGCCATCGACGAGACCAATCGCCGCCGCGCCATCCAGGACGCGTACAACAAGAAGCACGGCATCACGCCGAAGGGCATCGAGAAGGCCGTGCACGACATTCAGGAGGAGCACCGCAAGCTCGAACTTCGCCGCCCCAAGCACGATCACACGAAGATTCCCAAAGACGAGAAGAAGCGGCTGATGGAGGAGTTGGAGCGGCAGATGGAGCTGGCGGCCGAGAACTTGGAGTTCGAGAAGGCGGCGGATCTTCGTGATGAGATTGAATTGCTGAGGAGAGAGCTCACGACGAAGTGACAGACTCGTCACCTGTAGCGAAGAGGAGGCGTCTCGAAGGGCTTCTGCGACCTATTTCCAAGGGACTGCCTGTCCTCCCTCGTCTCCGCTCGGGATGACAGGCTGGGGATGGTGGCCTGCCCGCTGCGCGCTCGTCGCTGATCGCTGATTTCTGTCTTCTGATCTCTACGCGCCCATCAAGATTCAAGACTCAAGATTCTCGACTCAAAAAACCGAGGCTCCCACCTCGGCTTTCTGTTCCCTGGAGCGCGCGGGCTCCGTTCCCTCTTTTACTTCCTCTTTTTCTTCATCGGCTTGGTCGATGTCTTCTTGATCTTCGCCGCGGCCTTCGCCGTCTTCACCGATTTCGAGACGGCCTTCTGCAGCGTCACCTTGCGGTCGCGCGCGGCGACGACTGCGGCGGTCTCGCGCAATTTTTCCGTCACTTCCACCGGCAGGTTCTGCAGCGCTTCGTACACGTCCTCGCCGCCCATGTAGCGCCAGTCGGCGTCCTTCAGCACATCCTTGAACTCCTGGATCTCGCGCCGGGTCTCGCGCTGGAGAGCGGGATCACTCAGGTCCATGCGCAGGCGCTGGAGGAGCTTGACTTGCAGCACGTAGAGCGTGTGCACACGATCGAGGGCGGACAGTCTCGGCATGGGATGTGGGTGTAAATTTCGAATCATTGTAGCTACATCAGGGAATGTAGTCAATTTTTTGCCTTCTAGAAGAGGAAAATTATGGTCCTTTGTCAGAATTCGGTAAGCCGCACGTCTGCATCGCCGCAATCGAATTCAGCAAGCGAATGGCCAATTGGTCTTGGATGAAGCCGTTTCCGGTTCTACTCTGCTCCTACTCCCTTCTCCTCATGAAACTCCGTCAGGCAATCCTGCCCGTCGCCGGGCTCGGCACGCGTTTCCTGCCGTGGACGAAAGTGGTTCCCAAGGAACTGCTTCCCATCGGCAACAAGCCCATCATCGCCCTGTTGGTCGACGAGTGCCTGTCGGTCGGCGTCGATCAAATCTGCTTCATCATCAGCCGGGGCAAGGAGGCGATCCCGCAGTACTTCTACGAGATGCCGGAGCTGGAGAAGGAACTCGAGAGCCGCGGCAAGCTGCACATGCTCGAGGATCTGAAGCGCTACGACAACGTGAGGATCCACGTGGTGTACCAGGACGACATGAAGGGCGACGGACACGCGCTGCTCCACGCCGCCGACTGGGTGGCGAGCGACCACGTCGCCGTGCTCTTCGGCGACGATCTCATCGTGGGCGACCGCAACGGGTTGCAGCAGCTGCAGTCCGCGTACGCGCACCTCGACACGCACGAGGACGCCGCGATGCTCAGCCTGCAGGACGTGCCGCGCGACTGCGTGTCGAAGTACGGCATCGCCGATCTCGACCTCGGCCG
>CAZTYD010000006.1:13018-14238 GCA_964618035.1 uncultured Candidatus Peribacteria bacterium | reverse complement strand
AAACATGGTGTAGAGGAAGGTGAGCTTGTGCTGGTCTCGTCGGAGGCGCGCGTCGTCTTGCGCCTGGTGGTCTTGCGGCATCCCGTGCGTGAACACCAGCGAGCCGGTTTGCATTTCATACCGCATCCAGTAGTACGGAAGCAGCAGGCAGAGAGCCAGCAAGACGCTGACGACGCTTGGTGCAAGATGCTTCAGTATTGTCCGCCCTTTCGTGTTGCGCCCCGACGGCCATGTCATACTCATCAGCAGGAGCGGAATGGCGAACGTGAGGAGGCCCGATGCCTTCGAGAGCGATGCGCCTGCGATCCCGGCGACAACGTAGACCAGCGGCCATACTGCAAATGGCGCGGGCTTTGTGCCAAGGTAGAGTCGCGCGGCGCCATGCAGGCAGATGCTGGAGAAGGCGAAGACGAAGATGTCCAGGTTGATGCTGGTGGCGAGGTAGGTTTGGAGCGGGATCGAGTACGTGAGGTATAAAAACGCCACGGGAACGGGCTTCGTCAGCAGTCGGAGATATCGCAGAGTGCTTCGTGTCATGAGGAAGGCGACGAGCGACGCCAGAAAGGACGCCAGTTGGGCGCCGAGCACGGGCGGGGCGCCAAACCAGGTCGGGATCTGCCCCAGCAGAATTCCCAGTGGAGGATGAAAGCTGTACGGAGTTTGGTTCACCAACACGAACGGTCGTGTCCAACTGATGGCCGACGAATACTCCATATGTGATCCGGCGTCGAATCCGTTGAAAATATTCCAACGTTTGTACATCAACAGGCAATGTGCCAGTACGAAGAGGATGCACAGTGGCAGCTCGCGCAGCGGACGGTTGTGTGCGGCATCACGACCGATGTGGCGCGCGACGCCGATGGCGTAGAAAACCAGCGTCCATTCCGCAAGCGATTCAGCCGGAACAGTCGGCCAGGCCTTCAGCACCATGACCGCGATTGTGCAGAGCCAGAGGCAGAGGACGGCTGCATCGGTACCGATGTCGATCGTGCGGTTGGCTGAATGCTTTTCGTCGTACGTCGCATGCACTATTCGCCTGAACCAAGAGAGTGGCGGCGATGGGCGATTCAGACGTCGTGCGGGCATCCGTCGGAGTGTACCAGCGTCATGGTCGAAAAGCTCTCGCCTGTCCCGCGCAGGCATGTGATGCATATGGAGGGC
This sequence comes from uncultured Candidatus Peribacteria bacterium, assembly GCA_964618035.1. GTDB lineage: Bacteria > Patescibacteriota > Gracilibacteria > Peribacterales > Peribacteraceae > JAQBQQ01. The sequence goes on along the minus strand of CAZTYD010000006.1, from coordinate 13,077 downwards.
ATTGATTGATTTTGGCTATACCTCATTATAGGATCGTATCCTTCGCCTTCCTCTCTTCT
>CAZTYD010000006.1:0-13008 GCA_964618035.1 uncultured Candidatus Peribacteria bacterium | reverse complement strand
ACCATACTTTCCGAGAAGAGTGCACAGTCATGGCGACGGACATCGATTGCAATGCAGAGTGGTTATCGCCGTTGGATGTGCGAGACCAGGCGGCGTTGGCGCGCGTTGCGGACGACTACAAGCCGGATTGGATTTTCCATTTAGCAGCCCTCACCGACGTCGAGTACTGCGAAGTGCATTCGCGGGACGCATTCGAGACCAATGCGGTTGCAACGGAGAACGTGGCGTTACTCTGCCAACGATTGAATATTCCTCTGGTCTACATTTCCACGGCCGGCGTGTTCGATGGCGCAAAGGAAACGTACAGCGAATACGATCCACCCAACCCGCTGAGCGTGTACGGTAAATCGAAGCTGGCCGGCGAACGTGCGGTGCAGCATCTTCTGCATCGGTACTACATTTTTCGAGCCGGATGGATGATGGGCGGCGGGCCGCAGAAAGATAAGAAGTTCGTGAACAAGTTCCTCCGGCAGATTCGCGAGGGGAGTACCGATCTGTCGGCCGTCGACGATAAATTGGGATCGCCGACGTACACGTACGATTTTGCGGCGAATCTCCTGACCGTGATTGAGAGCGGAAACTACGGATTGTACCACATGGTCGGCCAGGGCGAGTGCAGCCGGTACGACGTGGCCGAGGAAATACTGCGTCTGTTACGACTGCGTGACCGTGTCACCCTTGCCAAGGTGTCATCGTCGCAGTGGGCGAAGGAGTACTTCGCTCCACGGCCGCGCTCGGAGAAGCTCGTCAATCTCAAGTTGGACATTCGCGGCATGAACAACATGCGTCCCTGGAAAGAAAGTCTTACTTCGTACATCGCGCAACATGATTGGGGTGTCTGAGGTTGAGGAATTCGACCATATTATCCTCGGAGCGGGCATCGCGGGACTGGCGACGGCGTACAGATTGTCGAAAGCCGGCAAGCGCGTGCTGGTGCTGGAGAAAGACGCGAAGATCGGCGGGTTGGCCAAGACGGTGGAGATCGACGGCTACCTCTTCGATTACTGCGCGCATCGCTTCCATACGCCGGATCCGGCCGTCCTGGAGGAGATCAAAGGATTGATGGGCGACAACTTCGTGGAACACCATCAGAAAAGCCGCATACGCATGTTCGGCAAGTACCTGAAGTATCCGTTCGAACTGCAGAATCTCCTGCGCGCGATGCCGAAGGGGCAGGCGTTGCTGAGTGGCGTCGATTTCCTTGCGAACATGATGCTCAATCGCCGGAACACGCGGACACCGGTCAACTATCAGGAGTGGTTCGTACGATTCTTCGGAAAACGTCTGTACCGCATCATGTGCGAACCGTACACGCGGAAAATCTGGGGCATGGATCCGTCTCTCATCTCTTCGGATTGGGCGGATCAGCGATTCCAGGGGCCGAACTTGAAGAAGCTGATCAAGAACACGCTGCGGAAGGCCTTGCGGTTGGATTTCAGTTCGTACTCGCTGGAGGACGATGCGCTCGCGCCGGATTCCGGTCTCTTCTACTACCCCAAATACGGCGGCATCCAAGCCTTGCCCGATCGGTTGGCGGCAACCGCCGTCGCCGACGGCTGCGACATTCGCACGGCGGTGACAATCACCGCCATCTCCGCCTCGGCGAAGGAGGTGGTATTCGATACTGACGGCACGACGCATCGTGCGCGGGCGCGCGAGGGCATCGTCACGACCATTCCGCTGCATACGTACGTGGAGCTCTTGCGCGAGCCAGCGCCCCAGGCGGTGCGCAGTGCACTCGGAGGTTTGCGGTACATGGACATCGTCTTCGTACTCCTGTTCGTCGATCAAAAGCGGATCAGCAACGACACGTGGCTGTACTTCCCGGATCGGTCCGTCGCATTCAATCGTGCAGTGGAATTCAAGAACTGGGCCGATGATATGGCGCCGGCCGATAAGACGAGCTTGTGCTTGGACATTACCGTCACACCCGAGAATCGCGACATTTGCGAGTTGAGCGATGCGGCGCTCATCGAGCGGTGCGCACGTGACTGCGAAGCGATGGGATTGTGTTCGGTGCAGAACGTTTTCAAAGGGAGTGTGCTGCGCGTGTCACACGCGTATCCAGTGTACGATTTGTCTTATCGCGAGAAGCTTGCCACCATCGTTCGATTCATCGAGAGCGCAGGCGGCGTATACTGCTTGGGCCGCACGGGTATTTTCCGCTACCAGAACACCGACGGAGCCATCGACATGGCGTTCGAGCTCAGCCGGCGACTGCTCGATGCGTCCGTGACGCAGAAATCGATCTTCGACTACTCCATGAAGGGCGTCAGCTACTGAGTGCCTGTCTGGCAATTCTCGTCCCCGATCTCTATAGTGCAATTCCTTTCCGCATGTCTCCAACCGATCATCCATGAGCGAGAAGCGCATCGCCGTCATCGCCGGCGCCGGTCCCGCCGGGCTCACGGCGGCGTACGAGCTGCTGAAGCGGACGGACATCGTGCCTGTCGTCTTCGAGGCGACGGACGCCATCGGCGGCATCGCGCAGACGTACGACTACAAGGGCAACCGCATCGACATCGGCGGGCACCGGTTCTTCTCCAAGAGCGAGCGCGTGATGGACTGGTGGTTCAACATCCTGCCGCAACAGGGCGCGCCTGCGGCGGATACGGCCGAGAAGAACCACGAGATCGAGTACGCGACGGAGGTGGTGATGAAGTACTTGTGTTCGGAGTGTGACCCCGCCCCGGCTCGCGATGCTCGCCACCCCTCCCCCGTTTCGGGGGAGGGTCCCGAGCGAAGCGAGGGGGGTGGGGTCCGGCGGCCTGCGCCGGATCCCGAGAAAGAAGACGAGGTGATGCTGCAGCGGCCGCGGCTGTCGCGCATCTTCTACCGGCGCCACTTCTTCCCGTACCCCATCGGCATCACACTCTCGGTGGCGCGGCGGCTGGGGCTCTGGAACACGTTCATGATCGGCATGAGCTACATCTGGCGGCAGATGTTCCCCATCCAAGACGAGACGTACCTGGATGCGTTCTACCGCAATCGCTTCGGTGACCGGCTCTACAAGACGTTCTTCGAGGCGTACACCGAGAAAGTCTGGGGCGTGCCCGTGCACCAGATCCGCGCCGACTGGGGTGCGCAGCGCGTGAAGGGCCTCTCGCTCAAGCGGGCGGTGGCGCACGCCATCAAGGATCTGCTCTCGAGCGATTTCCAGAAGGCCCAGGCCGAGCGCGAGACCAGCCTCATCACGCGGTTCTTCTACCCCAAGTACGGTCCGGGGCAGATGTGGGAGGTGACGGCGAAGCAGATCGAGCGGTGCGGCGGCACGGTGCGCCTGCAGCACCGCGTGTGCGCGGTGCACCAGCGGGAGGGGAAGATCACGGCGGTGACGGTGGAGAACTGCCAGACCGGAGACACCGAGCGCGTGGCGTGCGACTACTTTTTCTCCACCATGCCCATCAAGCACCTCATGGGCATGATGAGCCCGCACCCGCCCGCGACGGTGACGGAGGTGGCCGAGGGCTTGGCGTACCGCGATTTCCTCACCGTCGGCCTGCTGCTCAGGACGCTGCACGTGGAGGAGAAAGGCAGGCCGCCCGCCGCCGACGTGCCCGACAACTGGATCTACATCCAGGAGGGCGACGTGCGCGTGGGGCGCGTGCAGATCTTCAACAACTGGAGCCCGTACATGGTGGCCGACCGCAAGAATTCCGTCTGGATCGGTCTCGAGTACTTCGTGAACGAGGGCGGCGACCTGTGGGTGATGCGCGACGAGGACCTCATCGCGCTCGGCACGCGCGAGATGGAGAAGATCGGGTTCATCAAACCGGAAGATGTCATCGACGCTTGCGTGCTGCGCATGCCCAAAGCGTACCCGGCGTACATCGGCAGCTACGAGCAGCTCAAGGTGGTGGAGGACTACGTCAATACCATCCCCAACCTCTTCCTCATCGGCCGCAACGGCATGCACCGGTACAACAACCAGGACCACAGCATGCTCACCGCGATGATGGCGGTCGACAACATCGTGGAAGGGCGGACCGACAAGAGTAATTTGTGGGAGGTAAATTTGGAGATGGCGTACCACGAGGAGAAGGCAAAGACGGAGTGATAGTGTCATCCGGGTGCTCTCTGGAACATTCTCCCTCCCCGGCGATCATCATTCCCCCTCCCGGAGAGCGGGCCTTCGGCCCGCGGATGCCATGAGGTATTGCTCCGCGTAATCACCGGGCCGCCGAGGCCCGGGTCCTTCGACAAGCTCAGGACAGGCTCACATTCGAATCGCTGCTGCGGATATCAATTTTCATTTCGGTGGTTTGGTCGTGCATGGTGTTCCATTGCTACCCGCTTATCGCTCATCGCTGCCTTCTGCCTTCTCACTTCACTTTATACACTCCCAAAATCCTCACCCCATCCACCGTAAACATCTTCACCGGTTCGTACGGATACTCCTCCGTATAGTGGAACCGGTAGTCGCTCAGGAAGTACGCCGCTTCCTCTTCCGACGGTGCCACGACGATGCGTGCGCGGTCTTCGTCGCGGAGGATGTTGAGCGTGGAGAATCCGGGGCTGGAGTTGAAGTACATGCTGATCTGCGGGCGGGCATCGTGGGCGAGCACGTACTCAATGCCTTCGCGGAAGCTGAGACCCCAGTAGTCGAGTTCGAAGTTTCCCTGCACGAGATTCGCGGGTATCGAGAAGTACACATTCTGTACGGGATGATGGACAATCATCCAGACGGCGAGGTACACGCTCTGGAGGGCGAAGAGTGCAACGATGATCCGCTTGCCGTAGAGACGGATGGAAACTTTGCCGTGATCGTTCAGTGCGGTCCACAGTCGATCGATACCCGTGAGGCCGATGAGCAAAAAGGCCGGATAGACGAAGTACAGGTGCCGCCAGCCGTCGAAGATGCCGGCGCCCGAGACGTACACGGCGAGGATCGGAACGAAGAACCACAGGAGGAACAGCACCTCGTTCGATTGGTGCCCCAGGGAGCGAAAAGGGTGCCGGATCATCTGCGTCAGTAGCACGACGAGCCCGGCCAGGAAAAATATCACATACAGCCACGGCGTGGTGATGCCGATCCACACGAACACGTAATGCCACGGGAGACGATGGATCTGCTGTCCCATGTAGAACGTGTCGATGCCGATGGTGCTCATGAAGCGGTACGCTTCCAGGAAGTGCGAGACGGCGTGCTCCCACAGAAACGGCCACAGCGCGATGGTGGCGAGCAGGGAGCCGATGACGTACGCGACGATCTGCGACAGGTACTGCGTGAGGTCGTCGTTGTTCTCCTGCACGTCGCGCGCCGTGTGGATGATGAGGAACAGGACGGTGAACGCCGGCACGATGACGCCGGTGATGCGGATGCCGATGACGAGGCCGGTGGCGAGCGCGTGCCACAGCAGACGCTTCCAGGTCTTCTTTTCCAGGAAGAGAACCATGGTGTACATGCTGACGATGAAACTCACCATGGCGGGGATGTCTTTCGAGTTGTAGAACGCGTCGGCGAAGATGCGCGGGCTCAGGACGAGCAGCAGCGCGCCGAAGAGGCCGAACTGCCACCGGCGAAAATGGTGCGTCGCGAGCCGGTAGAAGAAGTACACACCCACGATGAAGAACCAGAACGTCACCAAGTGCCGCATGAGGAAGATCGCCCGCGGGCTCGTGATTTCGAATCCGTTCCGGATGATGGCGAGGAGCATCTCGAACGCCGTGCCGTAGAAGCGCTGCGCGTTCTCGGTGGCCCACGGTTGCCCGCGGAACACGTAGTTGTACGCGTACTCGCCCACGTTCGTCATGTTCGGCTCATCCCACGAGATGCCGTAGGCCCGGAAGCCGACGAGGCTCACCACGAAGAGCAGTCCGAAGAACAGCGGCACAAGGAAAAATTTTTCTCTGGTCCGGCGGGAGAGGAGCATGGGGGAGAGTGTAACATGGAGAAGATTGCAAGATTGCAAGACTGCAAGATTGCAAAGAAATCCCAAGGGGAGAACTCTTGGGATTTGGTTTGGGTTCTTGCAGTCTTGCAGTCTTGGATTCTTCATCCCAAGTACCACTCCACTGACTTCTCTATCCCTTCCTCAAACGGTGTCTTCGGATCGTATCCCAGCTTCTCTCTTGCATTGCCGATGTCCGCCACGTAGCGGACCACTTCGCCCGTGCGCGGTTTGCTGACTTCTATGTCCGACGAGCTCTTCATTAATCGCTTCACGTCCTCCGCCAGTTGCAGAAGCGTCGTGCCCTGCCCGAAGGCGAGGTTGTAGGTCTGATTCTTCGCCGTATCAAACTTCTGGATGGCGGCGATGATGCCGGCGACCGTGTCGTCGATGTACGTGAAATCGAGGCACTTCTGCGCGCCGAACACCGTCAATTTCTCATTCTTCCGGCAGAGCCGGATGAAGAGCGGTACCACGCGGTTGCTGTCGTCGTACATGCCGTAGACGTTGGAGAAGCGGAAGATGATGTGGTCCACGCCGTAGCAGCGCGTGTACGCGTGCACGAACGCCTCGTCGGCCAGCTTGGAAGCCGAGTACGGGCTCTCGGTGTGTTCCACGTGCACCATGTCCTCGCGGTAGCGCTCAGCCGCCTGCTCGTTGCCGTACACTTCGCGCGACGAGGCGAAGAGGAATTTTTTGATACCGCGCTTCCGCGCGAATTCCAGCGTATTGAACGTCGTCGTGACGTTGTCGTGCGCCTGGCTCGGGTCTTCGACCAGATCGTACACGCGCGCGTTGGCGGCCAGGTGGACGATGGCTTCCACGTCGGCCGGCACGTCGTCGAGCGCATGCGGATCGCCCAGGTCGCGGATGAGCGTGAGAGCGTTGAGCGCCGGCTGCCACTTGTTCTCGTTCCAATCCAGCCCCGTTACCGTCTCTCCCGCCTCCCGAAGTTTTTCGCAGAGCCGCGTGCCGATTGTTCCCGATGATCCGGTGATGAGGATGTGCATGCAGGGGGATGGTACTGAGAAAATCCCAAGACTCCAAGACTCCAATTCCCAATGGTTCGAGGCTCGCTTCGCTCGCATCTCACCATGACGAGCAATGGAGGTTGGGAATTGGAGTCTTGGAGTCTTGGACTCTTTCCTTCTACACTTCCTCCGATGCTTTCCCTGGTCCTCCCCACCTTCAACGAATCCGAAAATCTGCCCGTGCTCCTGCCGAAGATTGCCGAGGCCTTGGAGGGAATCCCCCACGAGGTGATCGTCGTCGACGACGATTCCCCGGACGGCACGTGGCGCGTCGCGCGGGAGGCGGCTGAGCGCGACTCCTCGCTGCGCGTGATCCGCCGCGTGGGACGCCGCGGGCTCTCGTCGGCGGTCATCGAGGGATTCCTCGCGGCGACGGGCGACGTGCTGGCGGTGATGGATGCCGACGGCCAGCACGATCTGGCCGTGCTCCCTCGCCTGTACGCATCGGTGCGGGGCGGCGGGAACGTGGCGATCGGATCGCGGTACGCCGAGGGTGGCAGCGTCGGGCAGTGGGACGAACGGCGGCACGCCCTCAGCCGCATGGCGACGCGCTTGGCCATTCGTCTCTGTAAAGTGCGCGTGCACGACCCGATGAGCGGATTCTTCGCCATCGACCGCCGGACGTTCGAAGCCGCGCTCCCGCGGCTGAATCCGAAGGGGTTCAAGATCCTCCTCGATCTGCTCGTCCACGCGCCGCACGGCACGACGGCAGTCGAATTGCCATTCACGTTCGGCGCGCGGCTTCATGGCGAGAGCAAGCTCTCTCGCCGCGTGCAGATCGAGTTCCTCGAATACCTGTACGATGTCACGCTCGGTTCCTACGTGCCGCTCATGTTCCTCAAGTACTGCCTGGTGGGCATAGCGGGCGTGGCGGTGAACGTGGTGGCGTACTTGTTCATCTCGCGCGTGCTGGCGGAGGAGTGGCATGCGTTCCTCGGGTTTTCCACGGCGCTCCTGGGCGGCATCGAAACCGCCATCGTGTTCAACTTTTTGCTCAACAACGCATGGACGTTCTCGCACGCCCGCCTGCGCGGCGCGCGCGCGGCGTCGGGATTCCTCACCTACAATGCCGCGTGCCTTTTCGGCGCTCTGGCGAGCTACTCCGTCTCCAGCTCGCTCTTCGAGCGTGGCGTGCACGAGATGTTGTCGGTTATGCTCGGTGCGCTGGTGGGCGTCATCTGGAACTACACGATGAGCCGCCTCTTCACCTGGCGCGTATGACCAATCCTCCTCCATTGTCGGCTCAGCCGCCCGCTCCGCCCGCGGCGCCCCAGATCACCGCCCTGCCGCGCAACCGTGTTCACTCAGGGTTGATCTTCTCCGTCGTGGCATTGTTCAGCATCGTCTCCCTCGGCTACCAGCTGCGCGGATTGCTGCCGCTGTACGCCGACGGCGCTCTGCGCGCTCGCTCGCTCGATCGCCTGCGGACGGTGTCGGCCGATCAGGGGTGGCTGCTGTCGGATCTGAGCGTGCAGCGTGTCGACGCACGCGGTTTGCGCGTGCTGTACCACCGGCACGCGCGCGGCGCGGATTCCGTGACCTGCCTCCTCATTCCCTACGATCACAACCCGTCCCCATGCGACGACTGATCAACATCATCCTGCTGGAAGCGTACGCCGCGGCCCTCGCATGGCTGCGGATGCAGGGCGGCGTGCGCACCGACGAGGCGAAGTACCTCCTAAACATTCCCTACCCGCATCCGCCGCTCGCGCGGTGGGTGCTCGGGCTGACCGACGGCTGGGCGTACCAGGAAGTGTTCTGGCGGTTCGCCTTCGCATCGCTGGTTGTGCAGGGCGTGTGGCTCGCGTGGGACATGACGCTCGGCATGCCGTGGCGGCAGCGGCGGAGCGTCGCTTGGATGTGGCTCTGCGCGAGCGCCGTTCTCCTCCAGGCCGGTAGCATCATGATGGCGCCCCTCACCGCCGTCGAAGCGCTCGTCCTGCTCTGGCTGCTCTCGAAGTTCCAACTGCGCGAGGACCGCGCCGGCTGGGTGGCGCTCTTCTGGCTGGCGTCGCTCTTCACCGCGTACCAGGCGGCGCTGTTCCTCCCCATCGTCGTCGCGATCTTTTTGAAGATGCGCATCTCGCGCCGCGCGAAGATCCTCTACGTGGCGGTGCCGCTCTTCATCCTCGCGCTCTACACGTTCACGAACCCGCTGGCGCTCGCCGCCATGGCGCTCAAGGGCGGCCAGGGAGTGCAGACGCCGCTCATCGACAAGCTCGTCGGGCTCGGGCAGGTGTGGATGCGCGGGGGGAGCTTGATCGTCAGTCTCGCTGGCATCATCGGCCTGCTGCGCTCGCGGCAGTGGGAACTGATCCTCACGCTCGCGCTCGTGAGCGCGTACGCGTTCCTCGCGCGGTTCGACACGCCATCCTCTTCCTGCCGCTCTTCGTCACCGGCATGCTCTTCTACTCGTCGCGGTGGGTATTCCCGTTCGTGCTCGCGAGCGAGGTCCTCCTGAGCATCCTCATGGTAGGCATATCGATACCGTCGTCGCTGACCCGGAGCCCCGCCCGCGCCGTCATGCGTGCCATCGCCGAGCAGGAGGTGCGGCCGGGCGACGTGCTCATCGTCGGCGACTTCGGCCACGAGTGGCAGTACGAGAGTGCCTTTCCCGTGCATCCCTACCGCCAGCCGCTGCTCGCGGAAGCGCGCGCACTCGTGTGCCTCAACGCCTGCGGGGGCATCCGCCTGCCGAAGAAATGGGAGCAGCTGGGCGGCACGCCCGTCCCCGTGTTCATCCGCGAGCGCTTGAAACTGCAGGGCGGCGAGGAGCCGGACACCGGCAGCGGAGCGCCGGTCGTGGGATCGGGAGCGACAGCGGCAGTCGATTCGGGCTCAACGATCGAAAAGCCACCTGAATTCTGAGCTCAGGTGGCGGTAGGAGGAAGCACAATCAGTTCATTTATCGATTCCCCCTCCCCCAGGCCACTTGGCCTGCCACGAGGAGAAAAAGGAAGCAGACGACCAGTATGCCGCCATTTTGAACGAATGCGCTGATTTCCGGAGACATGAAAATGCTCCTCCTGCGCTTCCTCCGTCCGCCGTGCCGGCGGAACCGGATTCTGCTTGCGGGCATTCTACTCAGGATCCGGTTCTCATCCAGTAATTACTGCCGATCATGGGCGGGTTACAGCCGGTAGTACTCCCTGTACCACGTCACGAACTTCGGGATGCCGTCCTTGATCATCGTCTGCGGCTCGTAGCCGAGGAGCCGCTTGGCTTTCGACACGTCGGCCAGGCTCGCGCGCACGTCGCCCGGCTGCATGGGGAGGAACTCTTTCTTGGCATCAAGTCCGCATTCCTTCTCGATCATCGACACGAAATCCATCAGCTCCTCCTTGCGGCCGGAGCCGAGGTTGAAGATTTCTTCGGCGTAATTCTTGTCGATGCTCGCGACGATGCCAGACACAATATCGTCGACGTACGTGAAATCGCGCTGCATCTTCCCCTCGCCATAGATCTGCAGCGGCTTGTCCCTCAGCATCGCGTCGGTGAAGAGGAACAACGCCATATCGGGTCGGCCGTACGGGCCGTAGACGGTGAAGAACCGCAAGCCGGTGACGTGCGTGCCGTACAGGTGATGGTACGTGTGGGCCATCAGCTCGTTGTCCTTCTTGTTCATGCCGTACAGCGAGAGTTGATTGTCCGTCCGGTCGTCTTCGCTCGCGGGCAACTTGTCGTTCCCTCCGTACACCGACGAGCTCGACGCGTAGACGAGGCCGGGGATTTCCTGCAGCCGCACTTCGTCGATCACGTTGAAGAAGCCTTGAATGTTGATGTCGATGTACTCCTCCGGATGCTCGAACGCGTAGCGCACGCCGGCCAGCGCGGCGAGGTGGCACACGCGGTCGGCGCCCTTCATCGCTTGTGATAACGCAGATCGGTCGAGGATGTCTCCCCGGATGATCTCGATGCCTTTCTCTTTCAGGATCTTTGCGCGCGCTTCCTTGAGACGCAGATCGTAGTAGGGGCTGAAGTTGTCGTACCCCACGACGGTATCGCAAAGCCCAGCGAGCTTGAGCGCGGTGTGGAACCCAATGAAGCCGGCGGCGCCGGTGAGGAAGATGTTCATAGTTTCGGCTGCTACTATACACAGGATTGCGCGTAGGGCAGGTTGTTTTTCTTTTTCTTGTTTTCATGAGGTTTTTGCGTAGGATGCGCCTTCCATGGCAACTGCAGAGCGGCAACGGCCGGAAATTGAGAGTGTATCGGGAGCGCTGCTTCCAGCAATGGAGGTTGCCGCCCCGGTTGTTACCATTGCCCGGGTGCGGCGCTACATCGAGGCTCTAACTTTCGGCGAGGTGGATATCGCAATTGAGCCTGTCTCCGCACAGGGAATGTGCATCGATGTTGATGACCCCCATGTTCTTGCCGATCTGCTGGACAGGGCGATTGCCGTCATGGCGACGCGCATAGGGCGACGATTGATTTCCGTGACGGACGTACCGTCGCTCACGACAAGCGTATTGCAAGCAGAGGCGGAAAGACTATGGAAAGAAGAGGAATTGCACCTTCGCGCCAGCGTGCCGTATCGAATGGCGCGCTGGCGGTCGTTTTTGGATGTCCTCTTCGCCGATACCGGCATGAAAGGATTCTATTTCCTCTCGAAGAGACAAAAAAAATTCCCTCCAAATATTAGCCGGAGCCAATTGCATGCCGCCTTGCTCCAATACGTGCCGACCGAGGAGGAACTTGACGATCTAACTGGTGCCGTGGGAAGGCAATTGTCGCGCACCAATCAGGATGCCGGCATGCCGATCCCGTGATACTTCAGCCCCGCCTCCCGCACTTCCTGCGGATCGTAGACATTTCTGCCATCGAACAGATCCACGCCTTTCATGATCGTTTTCAGCTGCCGTAGATCCATGCCGCGGAATTCATCCCACTCCGTCAGCACCACCACCGCGTCGGCTTCTTTTGCCGCATCCAATGGTGAGGAGACGTAATCCACGCCATTCGGTATCAGTCGCTTCGCATTCTCCGTCGCCTCCGGATCGAATGCTCTGACGGTGTGGCCGCGCTCGATCAGGAGCGGAATCAGATCCAAACTCGGCGCGTCGCGCATGTCGTCGGTTTTAGGCTTGAAGCTGAGGCCCCAGACGGCAACGGTCGCTTGTGACGGCAGTGCGTCGAGAATCTTTCTGAAGAACCGTTGCCGCTGTCGCTGGTTGATCTGATCCGTCGCGGCGATGATGGAGAAATCGAGATCGTACTCCTTGGCGGTCGCCATCAGCGCCTTCACGTCTTTGGGGAAGCAGCTGCCGCCGTAGCCGATGCCGGCGTGCAAAAAGCGGGGGCCGATGCGGTCGTCGAGGCCCATGCCCAGCGCCACGTCGCGGATGTTCGCGCCTGTTTTTTCCGCCAGTTCGCTCATCATGTTGATGAAGCTGATCTTGGTGGCGAGGAAGGAGTTCGACGCGTACTTCACGATCTCGGCACTCTCGCGGCCCATGAAGACGATGGGCTTGGAGGTGCGGGTGATCGGTCGGTAGAGCTCTTCCAGTAGCTCGCGGGCGGAGAAGCTTGTAGCTGGTAGCTGGTAGCTGGTAGGGTCTCCATTCAAGCCGACGACGATCCTATCCGGCATCATCGTGTCGCTCACGGCCATGCCTTCGCGGAGGAATTCGGGGTTGCTCACGACGGGGACGCGGCACGTGACGCCGCGCTCGCGCAGAATGGCGGCGATGCGCTCCTCGCACTGCCTGCCGGTGCCCACGGGCACCGTCGACTTGTTGACGAACACGAGATCGTGGTCGATGTTCCTTGCCACGGTGTCGGCCACGGCGAACACGGCCCGCAGGTCGGCCTTGTGTCCTTCGCCCGAGGGAGTCGCCACGGCGGAGAAGAGGATCTGCACCTCGGGCAGTACTTCCCTCATGTCCGTCGTGAAGCTCAGGCGCCCTCCCGCGATGCCGCGCTGGAGGATCTCCTCCAAGCCCGGTTCGTAGATCGTGCTCTTGCCCGACCGCAAGGTTCTCACCTTCGCCTCGTCGATATCCACGCCGTACACGACGTGCCCAAGCTCCGCGAAGCAGGCGGCGGAGACGAGCCCGACGTAGCCGGCGCCGATCATGCAGATGTTC
>CAZTYD010000005.1:2696-16298 GCA_964618035.1 uncultured Candidatus Peribacteria bacterium | reverse complement strand
CCAACAACCGTTCCGCCAGTACACCGGTACCGCGAAGCCGTGTCATTCATCATCCTCATTCGTCTCCTGCGGCTTCTGGAACATGCTGCGATCCAGCGCATCCAGAAACGGCTCGATGATCGACTGCAGAATGCTGGCCGTGAACACGTGCAGGTTATCGAAGGGAATCTCGCGGCCTCCGCCCTCCGCGGACTGGAAGAAATCCTGCAGCACGAAGGTGGTGAGCTGCAGCACCGTGCCGTCGATGTTGTGCTCGTCAACCATCAGCCGCGTGAGGATCTGCGTCGTCTCGAGCGACAGCACCATCTGCATCCGCGTGATCCACTCCACCAAGTGCTTGTTCGACTGCGCGTCGAGCGCATGGTTCTGCGTCAGTTCCAGTCCTTCGCTCACCGTCTCGGACGAATCCTTGCCCGTCGATTCCGTCAGGTACTCCCGCACCACCGCCGCGCAGTCGTCGTCGATGAGCGAGAGGATGGCGAGGATGAAAATGGACGGGCAGTCGCGCGCGACGAGGCGCGAGATCAGCACGAAGAGGTGCGTGTACTTCTCGTCGCCCAGGAACTGGATGATGGCGCGCGCCACCCGCGTGTCGCGCCGCTTGCTCTTGCGCTCCTCCCGGCGCGCCGCCTGCATGCCGGCCGCGGCCGCGGCGAACCGCTGCTTGGCCTCTTCGCTCAGCTGTTCGGGCGCGCCGGCCGCGCCTTCGCCGGGCGTGAATGATTCGGGACCGAATTCGGACATGCGAAAAGTGTAGCTAGCTCACGCCGCATTGAAAATACGCAAATACAGCCAATGAAGCCTCACGCGCAATGCGGAACTGATTCGTTGGTTGCGGGGGAGGGATTTGAACCCCCGACCTCGAGGTTATGAGCCTCGCGAGCTACCAGGCTGCTCCACCCCGCGACGTTGGAGGCATTCTGAAGCAGAATCTTTCCACTTGCAAGGAAAGAAATGATCAGTACAATTCCCCCGCTATGGCACATAAGAAAGCAGGAGGCTCCACACAGAACGGCCGCGACAGTATCGCGAAACGGCGTGGCGTAAAGCGCTTCGGCGGCGAGGCCGTCAACGCCGGCGAGGTGATCATCCGGCAGAAGGGCTACTGGTACCGTCCCGGCGAGAATACGTACGTGGGCAGGGATTGGACAATTCACGCGTCCGTGCCGGGCACGGTGAAGTTCACCAAAATGCGCGCTCTCAAGTTCAACGGCAGCAAGGAGCGCTGCACCGTGGTGCATATCCAGCCGACGGCGGCGTAAGGAACAAACTGACAACCTTTTCTTTGCGATCTCTTTTTTTCGTCACAACGAAAGGAGTACGATTGAGAGAATGCCAAGCCCGATGCCCGCAGCATGAGCTGGATTGATCGCCTCTTGGTACAGAAACACGCCGATCGTCGTAGCCAGCACCGCACTCGAGACGGAAAAGATGATACCGCCGCGCGCGAGACCGGAGCCGTTACGCAGCGCGAACAGCCAGAATGAGTTCGCGACGAGATACCCCGCAAGTGAGAGAGCGGCGAACAATACTCCCCCTCGCCCCTGCCATTCCTTTGCCAGAATGTCGGCAATGGCCTCGAAGAAAATCAGAATGGAGAGCGGAACAACCCACTGCATGCAGCCATGCTACAGCCCCTTTTTCAATTGCTCCAGCTGATCGCGATGGAAGAGGTACAGGTTCCAGTGCTGGATCACCGGCATCTGCTGCAGGAGCTCCTCGTACGCAGCCACCTGCGCCTCCGTCGGCCGCAACGATCCGGACTGCGACTGGGCGGTCGTGGTATCGGTGATGATGATCACCCTCTCGCCGCGATTGAGCTTATTTAAATTTTCCTTCGCGTACTTATCTTTGTACTGTGAGGAGCGGTAGTAGTCCAAATCCTGACGATCCTTCTCGATATCCCCGCGGAGCAGTTCGTTATCAGCCCGCATCTCGCGCAGGCGCTCCTCGAAAAGCACGTTGCGATAGAACGACAGGACGAGGCCGAACGCCATGAACCCGACGACCGTCAGCCCAACCACTATGGTCAGCTGCTTCGTGATCGGTTCGAGATCCTTGTACGACTTCATGCGGGGATGAGTGTAGCGGTGCTGGCGAGATTTGTCTTCCCGTGGGACGGCAGACAACGGGATAGGAAGCATGAATCATGCATTGTGGGATATCTTTCATAATTCTTGATTCATACCCCATAATTCACAGTTCATTTGCCTATTCCCCCAAACCATTCCGCAGAGTACTATTCCTCCATGCACATCTACTGCAGCGGTATTGGCGGTATCGGGTTGAGCGCGTACGCGGCGCTCCAGCGCGAGGCCGGGCACGCCGTTTCGGGCAGCGACCGTACGATGACGCCGCTGCTCGAAGATCTGCAATCGCAGGGAATAGCCATTCACCTGTCGCAGGACGGATCCGCGCTCAGCGACGACATCGACCTCTTCGTCTACTCCGAAGCCATTCCGCTCTCGGCCCCCGAACGCATCCGCGCGGCGGAGTTGGGGATCCCGCAGGCGTCGTACCCGGAGGCGCTGGGGAAGATGTCCGAGGGCTTCACCGTCATCGCCGTGTGCGGCACGCACGGGAAGTCGTCGACCACCGGCATGGTGGCGCGTCTGCTGATGGAGACCGGCCGCGACCCGACGGTCGTCGTGGGGACGAAGATGCCGGAGCTCGGCGGACGCAACTGGCGCCGCGGCGAGAGCACGCTCTTCGTGCTGGAAGCATGCGAGTACCGCAAGTCGTTCCACTTCTACAAGCCGACGATCATCCTGATGACGAACTGCGACGGCGATCACTTCGACTACTACAAGAGCATCGAGCTCTACCGCGAGGCATTCAGGGATTTCCTCAAGCTGTTGCCGTCTTCCGGCGTGGTGATCACGCATGCGTCGGATCCGGATTGCCAGGCGGTGACGAGCGGCATCGACCGCGCGGTGATCGACGCCGACGAGTACCCGCTCATCGATCTACAGACGCCCGGGCTGCACATGAAGCAGAACGCGCAGCTGGTGCTGGCTCTCGCCAACGAACTGGGCATCGTGCAGGAGGAGGCGATTGCGGCCGTAGCACCCTTCGCCGGCACGTGGCGACGCATGGAGACGAAGGGGGCGTACAAGGAAAGTGTCACTGTCATCGATGACTACGCGCACCATCCGCGCGAGATCCGGGCGACGGTGAGCGCCATCCGCGGCAAGTACCCCAATCGACGGCTCGTGGCCGTCTACCAGCCGCACACGCACAACCGCACGCTGGCCATGATGAACGAATTCGCGGAATCGTTTGCCGGAGTCGACCGGCTCATCGTCACCGACGTGTACGACGCGCGCAGCGACACGGAATCGGAGGCGGTGGATCTCGACGCGTTCGTCCGGCTGATCGCCGAGGGGAGCGACGTATCGTGCGTCCGCGGCGGATCGCTCGA
Source organism: uncultured Candidatus Peribacteria bacterium (assembly GCA_964618035.1). Lineage (GTDB taxonomy): Bacteria > Patescibacteriota > Gracilibacteria > Peribacterales > Peribacteraceae > JAQBQQ01. The sequence continues at coordinate 12,877 of CAZTYD010000005.1, read as the reverse complement.
CAAAACGGAGGCGCTTGCCCGCGAGACGCTGCAGCCGAACGACGTCCTCCTCTGCATGGGCGCGGGCGACATCACGGAGCTCGCGACGCGGATGACGAGAAACGAAGAATGAGAATCAACAATTAGGAATCACGGAGGGCGCGAGACAGCCCGTTCTCCCAGAGGGCCCGAAGAACGGACAGATCCTCCTCCAGCAGAGTCGAATCGTTCCTCTTCACCGTGAAAACAGGCACATCGGTCGTACGCGCCACCTCGCACACGCTCACGCCTTCATCGCGGCAGCGAGAGAGAATGGCGTTCGCACGATCGGAAGGCACTTCGACGATGAACCCGTGCGATTGCGAGAACGACAGCGTGTCCGCGCGAAGCGAGGAGGGGAGCGAAGTGAGTTCGACCTGCAGCCCGATTGATCCGCCCTGCTTGCGCACCGGGAGCGTCATCTCGAAGAGGGCCAACAGCAATCCGCCGTCGCTCACGTCGTGCGACGCGAGGACGAGCTCGTCGCGCATCAAGGAGTGCAGAAGTTCGATGTTCCGCAGAACATTGCCGAAATCAGGCTTCGGCACGTTCGCGCCGATCAGCGCGTCGCGCCCGGCGTTCGCCATGCGCTCGAGGATCTCGTAGTACGCGGATCCGCCGCACTCGTCCTTGATGTCGCCGATCAGCAACAGAGTGGAATCGGCGCGCTTCAGCCCCGACGTCACCGCCTTCGTCGCGTCGTCCATCACGCCCACGCAGCACACGATGGCCGACGGCGGAATGGCCGACCCGTCCGGCGTGGAGTTGTAGAGACTCACGTTGCCGGACACGACGGGCACCGGCTCGCCGCCGATGGCGACGCCGCGCGCCGCATCGGCAATACCGCGCACGCCTTCCTCCAGCGCGGCGAGTTGTTCGGGCACTTCCGGGTTCCCGTAGTTGAGACAATCGGTGAGGGCGCGCGGCGCGGCACCGACGGCCGCGACGTTGGTCATGGATTCGACCGTGGCATTTACCCCCTGCCAGTAGGCGGAAATGCGCCCGTACCGCGGGTTGCCGTCGGCGGCGAAGGCGACGCCGCGCTTCGCATCCGCATCAGGCAGCGACCAGCCCGGATGCTCTTCCGATTCCTGGTAATCGCGCAGATCGCGCAGCGGCATCAGCACGCCGGCATCCGCCTCGCCCGCCTCGACGACGCTGTTGCCGATGACCGTCTTGTCGTAGTGCCGGATGACCGGCGCCTTGGAAGCGTGGTTCGGGTGCTCGAGCATGGCGCGAAACACGTTGGCGATCGTCGTCTGGAGTAGTTCGCCGGGCGCGCCATCGTACGCCGGCAACGACACCGTGATCGTCTCGCCATCGCACTGGATGGACGGCTCGACGCGCGCCGGCTCGACGAGCGCCGTCGGGCGCACGTACTGCAACCCCTGCGTGATGTCGGTCGACGTCGCCTCGCACACCACCGCGCCGCGGTGCCGCAGGCGGTAGATGCCGTCGCGCGTCACTTTCCCGATGACGGACGCGCGCGCCTTCTCGGCAACGCTCGGCAGATCCCACGCCTCGTTGTAGTGCCGCACGATATGCTCCGTCAGCGACGGATGGCACATCCAGCAGAAGCGCTCCTGCGTCTCCGCGCAGGCGATGACTTCCGACGGCAGATCGTCGATGGACACGTGCACGGCATCGAGCGACACATCGGCGCCGAACCCGCGCTCGGCCACCTGCTCCACCGATGCGCACACGACGCCGCCGGCCCCGAGATCCTTGAAGCTGACGGACTGCAGCTTGCCGTTCGCCGCCAGCCAATCGAAGAGCGCGTACGTGGACGCCAGCAGATGGCGCTCCAGAAACGGATTCGGCTCCTGCACCGCCCCCGTGTTCTGCTCCGTCTTCTCGGCATCGAGCGAGAGGCTCGAGAACGAGGCGCCGCCGAATCCGCTGCGGTCGGTCGGCTTGCCGACCAAGATGATGTCGTACCCGACTTCCGCCGCTTCCTCCGGCACGTAGCTGTGGATCACTTCGTCCTCGCGCACGATGCCGAGCGCGATGGCGTTCACGAGGCAGTTGCCGTCGTAGGCCGCGTCGAACACCGTGTCGCCGCCGACGTTCGGGATGCCGAGCGGGTTGCCGTACCCGCCGATGCCGCGGATGACCTCGCGCGCGATGCCGCGCGTCTCGTCGGTGTCCAAGCTGCCCAGACGCAGCATGTCCATGCAGCCGATCACGCGGGCGCCCATGCAGGCCACGTCGCGCACCGTGCCGCCCACGCCCGTGGCGGCACCCTCGAACGGTACGATCTGCGAGGGGTGATTGTGCGATTCATGACTGATGACCAAACCCCACCGCTTGCCGGGAGGCCCGTCCGTGATGGCGACGATGCCGCTGTCCTCTCTGGGCCCCAGTATCACATGCGTTCCGTCGGTCGCGAACGCCTTCAGGAAACGCCGCGACGATTTGTAGCTGCTGTGCTCGCTGCCTTGGATGCCCCACACGACGGCCTCGACCACGGTGGGCGGCCGGCCCAACAGTGATTCAATCTTCCGAGCCTCTTCAACCGTCAACCCGATCCCATGCTCCTGCAACGCCGATTGCACCTCGGCGTCGGTCATCCGGGAGAAGGGGAGCGTGGGCGCGGGAGAGGCTGATTCCATGGTCGAAGTATACTGAGTCGAAGGCAGGAATGAAGGGCAATCCTTCCGCATGCACACGTAGAAAAGCCCTCATTTCACTGATAGACTGGTCCCCAATGAAACTCTGGCATGCCATCGGCCGGCAGAAGAAGCTCGTGGGCGGCGTGGCCATCCTCGCCGTCACGCAGCTGGGCGCGTCCGTCGCCGGGCTGCTGCGCGACCGGATCCTCAACAGCACCTTCACCGGCGATCTCGCCGTGGTCGATACCTACCTCGCCGCGTTCCGCCCGAGCGATCTGCTCTTCCAAACGTGCATCATGTCGGCGATGGGCACGGTGCTCGTGCCGGTACTCGCGTCGTACTATGCCAAGGGCAAGGAACGGGAAATGTCGGATGTCCTCAGCGGCACCACCGCGCTCGCCGCGGCCGTGTTCGGCGGCATCGCGCTCGTGCTGGCCCTGCTCTTCCCGTGGGTGGGGCCGCTCCTCGTGCAATTCAAGGGCGAGGCGCTGGATACGTACATCCGCTTCGGCCAGCTCGCGCTGCTCGTGAACTTCTTCTTCGTATTCGGCAACGCGCTGGGGCAGTACCTCATCACCGTGCAGAAGTACTGGATCTACGGCATCACGCCCATCCTCTACACCGGGGGAACCATCTTCGGAACTCTGGTCTTCACGCCGTACGTCGGCGCGTACGGCCCCATGCTCGGCACCGTCCTGGGCGTCGTGCTGTACGTCGCGCTGCGGCTCGCGGCCGTCGTGCACGCGGGCGCGTCCATCCGCCTCACGTTCTGGCACCCGGATATTCCCGAGATGGCCACGCTGATGCTCCCGCGCATCCTCGCCTTCGGCGCATTCCAACTGCAGCTGCTGTTCCTCGACCGCATCGCGTCGGGCTTCGCGGCGGGAGCCGTCACCATCAACAACAACGCGCGCAATTTCCAGTCGGTGCTGGTGGGCGTGGTGGGCATCGCCATCGCGCAGTCGGTCTACTCGATGCTGAGCCAGACGGCGGCGACGCGCGAGCCCGATCGCTTCAAGCGCTTCTTCGGCTACGGCATGTGGCTGTGCCTGTTACTGACGATCCCTGGCGCCGCCGCCCTCACGCTGCTCTCGCCCTTTGCCGCGTGGCTGGTGCATCTGTCGGAGCACCTCCCCGCCTTCCGCACCTTCCTCCTGTTGTACGCCGTGAGCATCCCCTTCGAGAGCCTCTCGCATTTGCAGTACCGCGCGTTCTACGCCATGAAGCAGACGTTGATCCCCGCCGCGTTCGGCGTGCTCGGCGGCGGCGTGGCGATCCTCGGCGCCGTCGTGCTGGTGCCGAAGATCGGCGTGTATGCGATCGCAGCGGGCTACACGTTGGGGGAAATTGCGCAGACGATGGGGCTGGCGGTTGTGCTTCCGGGGCAGACGAAAAAGTACATGGAGAAACCAGAAGATAGAGATCAGAAGACAATTGGATGATGTCAGTACACGATCTCGAAAGAGTCGGCGTTTTCCGGCAGCGCATTCTTCACCGCGAACCGTTCCACGCGAGCACCGTCCGGCCCCACGCGGCACCACTCCTCGAAATCATTCAGCGCCGTATCCGGCCCTTCGGCATGCACCGTCACCGATCCGTCGCCGTTGTTCGCGATCCAGCCCGTCACGCCGAACTGCTCGGCCTTCTTCCTGGCCGACGCGCGGAAGTACACGCCCTGGACCTTGCCTTCGATGGTGAACTCGCGGGAGAGCATAGGGGAGTGAAGATATCGAGACTGCAAGAATGCAAGATTGCGAAAAGGCAGATGGGAGAAGCTCAACCTCGAATACTTCCTGTAAGAGATCCTTACTGCTTATCGCTCCGCACGCAATTACTTCTCCTTCACCTGCGTAATCCTTCGACGCGCTCAGGATGACATCAACTATTTTTTCTTCACTTGAGTGAAATCTAATTCCACCGGCGTCTCGCGGTCGAAGATGAGCACGAGCACCGTCAGCTTGCCCTTGTTCACATCCACGCTCTCGACGCTGCCCTCGTAGTTCTTGAAGGGCCCGTCGACGATCACCACGAGGTCGCCGATCTGGAAATCGCTCTTGAACTTCGCCTCCTGCTCGCCGACTCTGCGTTCGATGACGCCGAATTCCTCCGGCGTCACGGGCACCGGGATGTTGCCGGAGCCCACGAACCCCGTCACGTTTGGCGTGTTGCGTACCACGTACCAACTGTCGTCCGTCACGATCATGTCGACCAGCACGTAGCCGGGGAAGAGCTTGCGCTCCTCCTCCACGGGCTCGCCCTTCTTGAAGACAAGCTGCTTCTCCTTGGGCACTTGCACACTGAAGATGTAGTCGGACATGCCGAGCGATTCCACGCGCTGCTCCAGCGCCTGCTTCACGCTGTCCTCGTACCCGGAGTACGTGTGGAGCACGTACCAATTGCGACCGGCTCTGGGATCTTGCTTGCCCATAGGAGAGGGGATTAGGAAGCGGCCTTGAGGAGAGCCGATATACCTTCGGAGAGCGCGAAGTCAATGAAACCGAACACGACGGCGCTCACGGCGCAGAACGCCAGCACGATCACCGACAGACGCACGGCCTGCTGGCGGGTGGGCCAGCGAACCTGGTGCAGTTCGGCGAGCGAGGCGTTGAAGTACTCGATCAGTGCGTTCATACGTCTGAATGTTCGTAAAAAACCTCTTCCGAGGCAAGGCAAGTGTACTGGATATGAGAAGAGACGCAAGGGGAAGTTAGGAGGAGAACACGGGGAAAGGCCCCAAGATTGCAAGATTGCAAGACTTCAAGAATCCAAATCAAATCTCAAGAGTTCTTCCCTTGGACCTTCTTTGCAATCTTGAAGTCTTGCAATCTTGCAATCTTCCTCAGGTGCTTCCCTTACAAGCCGTACTGCGGCGGCTCCAACGCCTTTATCTTGCTGATGGGCAGCGCCACGAACCAGACGCGTCCTTTGATCTCGTTGCGCTTGACGTACGGCACGGTTTTGCCCTCGCCGCCCAGCGCGAAGCTGCGCGAATCGTAGCTGCCCTCGCGGTTGTCGCCGAGGACGAAGTACGAATCGGCCGGCACCGTATACCGTACTTCCGAAGTGTTTTCACTGCTGGGCGGGTTGCGGTACGTGTGCCCCAAATTGTGTGCGTTCAGGTAGGTGCTCTCGTCCAAGCGGATCTCCTGCGTCGTGCCGGCCGGAATGAGGTAGACGTAGCCGTCGCGGATCACCACCTCATCGCCCGGCTCGCCGATGACGCGCTTGACGTAGTACTTCCCTTCGTCGTTGGGCGGGTGGAAGACGACGACGTCGCCGCGCTTCGGCTGGCCGATGATGTACGCCAGCTTATTGATGATGATGTACTCGCGGTCGGTGAGCGTATCGAGCATCGAGCTGCCTTCCACCTGGAACGGCGAGACCAGGAAGGTACGAATGCCCGCGACGATCGCCACGATGACGACGATATTGAAGACGACGTCGAGGATGTGGAAGAAGATTCCAGGCTCTTTCTGTTGCATCCCGCACATTGTACGAATTCAGCGCGCACTGTACAGGGAAGAGCGGACGAAATGAGACGAAAGGAGCGGGATCAGGGACCCCCGGCGGATCGATACCGTCCGCAAACTGCCCGGATACCGCCGCGCTTTCCGTTTCTCTCCCGCCTCGCTACACTCTTTCCTATGTTCGAGCAGTCGCTGTTCCGACGCCACTTGGAGGAAGACGAGGAGCTCATCCTCATCGTGCACAAGCACTGGCTGGTCGGCCTGCGCGATCTGTTCTGGCCGGTCGCGTCGCTCGTCGCGTCGCTCGCGTTTTTGTACGTCGCCCCCGTCAAGATCGTGCTGTACATCGTGATCGCCGGGGGCGGCTTCTCCGTCGTGTGGCTGCTGCGGAACTTCTTCGACTACTACCTCGACGCGTGGATCATCACCAACCAGGGCGTCATCGATCTGGCATGGTTCGGATGGTTCCACCGTCAATCCACCCGCATCCTCTACAGCGATATCCAGGGCGTGAGCTACGAGATCCAGGGGATCATCGGTACGCTGTTCCACTTCGGCAAGGTCAACATCGAGAAGATATCGACCGGCGCCGTCATCTCGCTCGACAGCGTGTCGAAACCCCGCGACGTGGAGGCGACGGTACTCAAGAACATGGAGACGTACATGCATGCGAAGAACCTCAAGAATGCCAAGCACGTGCAGGAGATTCTCTCCACATTCATCGCGGAGCAGATTCATATGCAAAACATGCCGAAGAAGGCAAAGCTCAACGAGCGGGGGGAGGGAGCGAACGAGGAGCAAGAGCGAGGGGGAGAGATCGACCATCCACGTGCCGCGACGCCGAAGAAGAAACGCCGCCTTCCGCTCAAGAAGCGATGATGGACGCACTCATCAGCCTCGCGGCACTCGCCGTTCTCGCGGGAATCGCGTACATGATTTTCCGCAAAAGTAAGCCAAGAATTAATGACAGCCGTCAGAGGGAGATCCTGCGCCACTGGAAGAACGCCGCGTCGCAGGCCGATCCGCACCGGCGCATCATGGAGGCCGACAAGGTGCTGGATCAGATCCTCTTCGCACTCGGGTACAAGGGATCGCTGGGCGATAAACTGAAGAAGGCGGGGGCAACGGTGCCGCATCTCAACGCCGTGTGGGAGGCGCACAAACTGCGCAACAAGATCGCGCACGAGCCGGGATTCACGCCGACGCCGCAGGAGACGGAGCGGGCCATGCGCGCGTTCGAGGGCGTGCTCAAGGCGTTCATTCCCTTGTCGCGCCAGTAGCTTGTGACTAGCATCGAAGGACATGAAACCCACGCTCGTCGTCATCGGCCTCGGGAACCCCGGCAAGAGCTACGAACACACGCGTCACAACGCCGGCTTCCAAGCCCTGGATGCGCTCGCGGCCGACTACGGCGTAGGGGAGTGGGAGGACAAGCAGAAGTTCAATGCTGCCGTACGGGAGGCGAGGATCGTCACGGTGCCGGTGCTGCTCGTGAAACCGAGTACCTACATGAACCGCTCCGGCGAAGCCATGCGCAAGATCGTGGATTTCTACAAGCTGAACGCCGCCGAGCAGGTACTGGTGCTCTCGGACGACATCGATCTGCCCCTCGGCGAGCTGCGCTTCCGCAAGAAGGGCGGCCCGGGCACGCATAACGGCCTGCGATCCATCGACGCGCTCTTCGGCGAAAGCTACCCGCGCCTGCGCATCGGCCTTGGCACCAGACCGCCTGAATTCGACCTCGCCGCGTGGGTGCTGAGCGTTCCCCCGGAGGAAGAGCGGCGGGAACTGGAAGCCGCCTACCGGCGCGTGCCGGGAGTAGTGAAAGAGTATGTAATGGGACGGTGAGGGGAGAGGCTTGAGTCTTGATGAGAGGGCAGAGATCAGAAGACAGAAGACAGCGAGGAGCGAATAGCGGTAAGCGATCAGCGGATAGCAAGGAGAAAACAACACACATCAAACACCTACTGGGCGGAACCCACCGCCCACCTTCGCGTGCACGCTACGGTGGGCAGGCCACACCTACCGAGCGGGCTTGCCGGCCGTAGTCTGTTGAAGAAGCGGGCTTGCCGGCCGTAGTCTGTTGAAGAAGCGGGCTTGCCGGCCGTAGTCCGCAGACGAAGGCCGGTGCGTTTCTTTCTGGTTCTCTTTCTTGTCGGGGCAGACAAGAAAGAGAACACCTGTGCTTTCGAGAGATGTTTGAGCAGGATTGTGTAGGAGATACCAGTAACTAGGATACTGCCGGACTTGTGGATAGGTGGCTGAGTTCGGATGAAGAATGATCGCCGACCGCGGGTAGCGAACCCGCTCTCCGGGAGGGAGGACGGGGAGCTCAGGGGTGACAAGTAGACACCTCACGAAAAACCGGGCTTCCGCCCGGCTTTTCGTACGCGATGGAGCGAGATGCGTCTTAGATGAAGAGCCTCTTACCGAAGTACCCCATCGTCCCGATGCCCGAGAGCATGACGCTCCAGATGGTCAGCGGCAGCGCGCTGCCGTTCTGCGCCGCGGCGATGGGACGCAGGAACTGCGAGCCGTCGTCGAGCGGGCCGGTGTAGTCGCCGGCTCCCGTCTGCGGCAGGTGCTGAATGATGCGCACCGTGGCCGCGCCGCCCATCTGGCCCTTGTCGGAGGTCATCGTGGCCGTGTTCTGGACGCTGTCGCCGTGCCGGAGGCTGCTGCTCAGCGTGCCCGTGTAGCGGAGGATGCGCGTCTCGCCGGAACCGATGGAACCGATATCCCAGACGATACTCCCGTTACTCATGGAACCGCCGTCGATGTTCGACATCGACACCTTATTGGGGTCGAATAGATCGCTCACCTGCACGCCCGTCACCGCCTCGGCGGTACCGTTGCGGATGGTGATGGTGTAGGTGACGCGGTCGCCCGGCTGCGCTTCGTAGCGGTCCGCGCGCTTGTCGAAGGTGAGATTGCCGCTGACGACGCTGGACTGCTCGGCCACCACGTCGGTGTCTTCCGTGGCGGAAGCATCTTCGATGCGCGCCCGCAGATGCAGCGTGTCGCCGTCCTGCACGTCGTCGTTCACGCGGACGGTGACGGTGAACTCCTCCTCGTCGTCACGGTCGATGTCAACGCCCGTCCACTCCACGCGGCTGCTGCCGCGCTCGTCGCCGTTATCCGACGCGTCGTCGAATTCCGTGTTGTCGTCGAGCGTCGCGACGAGCGTGCCGTTTCGCAGGTCCACATTGGAATCGTTCGAGACGCGGATGCGGTACTTGAGGAGCTGTCCGGCGCGCACGGGGTCCGGGTTGTCGGTGATGTCGATGGAGAGATCGAGGTTGCCGTAATCGTCGATCAGACGCAGCGTGTCATCGACGCTGGTGTTGCAGGCGCTCACCGTGCTGCGGAGGATGTCGTCGCTGCGGATGTCGCTGTCGAGGCGCGCGTTGACGGTGAAGTACCGCGTCTCGTTGCCGGCAAGGATGACATTGCTCCAGGTGACGACGCCGTTATTGTTGTATCCGCCGTTATCGGCGTTGGCGAAGCGCACGCGGCTCGGCAGGATCATCGTCACATTGGCCGGCGTCGAGATGCCGGTCACGTTTGTCACGCGCACCAGGTAGCTCACCGTGTCGTTGGCGCGCGGATCGTTGGGCGTGTGCGAGACCGACACCGTGCACTGATTCCCCGTCGAACCCGCCTGCACCGTGGTCGTGTCCTGGGCGCTCGGACCGTTCTGAATCTGCGCGGTGTTCACCAGGTTGGTGCCGTTACCGGTGCCGTCGGCGATGCGCGCCGACAACGTAAGCGTCTTGGTGCTGTTGGCATTCACCGTCAGGTTCGTCCACGTCACCGTCTGACCGTTGATCGATCCCGCGTCGGACGCGCTCTGGTAGATGAGCTGGCTCGGCAGCGTATCCGTCACCGTCACGTTCGTCGCAGCCGTGGAAGCTGTATTGGTAAGGGTGATCTGGTACGTCAGCACTTCGCCCGGCAGGGCGGTCGTGCGGTTATCGGTCTTGGTGATGGAGAGGCCGCCCGACACCCCCTGGCGGTTCTTGAAGGTCACGCCCGCGCAGACGCCGCCCGCCGTCACGTTCACCACGCCGTTCTCGGGCGTCAC
>CAZTYD010000005.1:0-2686 GCA_964618035.1 uncultured Candidatus Peribacteria bacterium | reverse complement strand
GTCGGTGGTAGCATCGTCGAGCATCGACGGATCGACGAAGAACTGCACCGGCATCTCGACTTTCTGGCCCGGCTGCAGGGTCTGCTCGCTGAAGCAGAAGCATTGCAGCTTGCTGAAATACTGGCCGGTCTTCTCGGGCGTCACGTTGAACTGCGTCCAGCCGCTCGGCACCACTTCGGAAATCGTGTGCGACCCGACCGGCACGTTCGTGAACTGCGCGTTGCCGGCGGCGTCGTTCATCACCGTCTGGTTGTTGTCGAGCTTGAAGGTGAACTGCGCCACCGTGGAGAGGCGGACGTTATTCGGATCGTATGCCTCTTTGAGGATGCTCACGCAGCCCGTCTGGTTCGCGACCTGCACCGTCGTCGTGTCGGTGGCCTGCTGGCCGGCGACCGTGGCGGTATTGATGATCTGCGTGCCGTTCGCCGTACCGGCGTTCACGGTCGCGCTCACCGTGAGCGTCTTGCTGCCGTTCGCGGCGATCGACCCGATCGTCCACGTGAGGGCGTTGCCGCTCACCGACGGGTAGTCGGAAGCGCTCACGTACGTCAGCTGGCTCGGCAGCGTGTCCGTCACAACCACGTTGTTCGCCCCGACGCTCGACGTGTTCGTCACGACGATCTGGTAGGTCAGCGTCTCGCCCGGGGCAACCGTCGTGCGGTTGTCGGTCTTCGTGATGCTGAAGGCGGGATTCTGCGGGCACTGCACGTTGGTCTGCACCTGGTTGCTCTGGATGGCGCTCACGCCCGTCGCCTGCACGCTGGCCGTGTTCACGATGTTCACCCCGCACGCGGCGCCGCTGTCGACGGTGAAGACGATGTGGATCGTCCTGCTCTCGCCGGCGTTCAGCGTCCCCACATTACAGGTCATCGTCCCGGCGTAGCTCGTGCAGCCGGCGTCGTTGGACTGGTAATTCAAGCCGGCGGGAATGGCATCGATCACCGACACATTCTGCGCGGCGGACTGGCCGTTGTTCGTCACGACGATGGCGTAGTGGATCGTGCCGCCGCGTTGTACCGTCGATTCCGTCACCGTCTTGGAGATCGAGAGTTGGGCGGGGTTGCACGTCACCTGCGTCTGCGTCTGGTTGCTCGTCACCGGAGCGATGGCCGAGGCCGTCGCGACGGCAGTGTTGTAGATCGTGCTGCCGCACTGGGCCTGCGCCGACACCTGGAAGTTCAGCGCGAGCGTCACCTTGGCACCGGCATTCACCGTGCCCAAGTTGCACGTCAGGCTCGACCCCTGCAGCGAGCAGCGTCCGTCGGACGACTGCGCTTGGAACGAGAGGCCGGCGGGAACCTGGTCCGTCACCACGACGTTCTGCGCCGCGGCCTGGCCGTTGTTCGTCACCTCGATGGAGTAGTAGAGGGTGCCGCCCGCCGTCACCGTCGACTGCGGCGTGGACTTCACCACGGCAATGTTCGCCGTCTGGCAATTGACCGTCACGTTGGCCGGCTGGCTCACTACTTCCGCGACTCCCGTCGCGACGGCGCGCGCCACGTTCGAGATGGGCACGTTGCATTGCACGTTCGACGTGGGCGCGAAGGTGAGGTTCAACGTGCGCGTCTCCAACCCGTTCAGCGTACCAAGCTGGCACACCACGTTCGTGCCCTGCAGCGAGCAGTTGGCATCGGACGACACGTACGTCAGCCCGGCGGGCACCTGATCGGTCATCACCACGTTCTGCGCGGCGGTCTGCGTGTGGTTGATCACGCGGATGCGGTACGTGATCGTCTCATTCGGGTTGATGTTCGGGCGCATGGCCTCTTTCTCCACCTGCAGCACCGGCGACTCGCAGCGCACCGTCACGATGGCGGGCGTGGAGGTCACCTGATCGAGGTTCGTGGCGCGGACGTGCGCCTTGTTGAGGAGCGGGCCGCACGCAGCCGTGTCGTTGACGCGGAACATCAAGTTCACGGTGCGGCTCTGACCCACCGGCAGCGCGTCGAGGTTGCAGACGACGTCGGTGTTGTTCAGCACGCAGCCGCTGTCCGACGATTGGAAGGTGAGGCCGGCCGGCACTTCGTCGGTCACCACGACGTTCGCCGCGGTTGAATCGCCGGTGTTCGTGACGACGATGGCGTAGCCGATGGTGCCGTTCTTGCTCACTTCATTCTGCTGCGGCGTCTTCGTGATGGTGAGCGTGGGCGGATTGCACTTCACCGTGGTCGACACCGCGTTGCTGGCAATCGGTGCGATGCCCGTCGCTTCGACGCGCGCCGTGTTCGTCACCACCTGCTCGCAGGCGGCCGTGTTGCGCACCTGGAAGACCAGGTTCACCGTGCGTCCCTGATTCGCCGGGATGGTGTTGAGGTAGCAGGAGACGGTCGAGCCGTTCGAGGTGCAGCCGCTATCCGAAGACTGGAAGGTAGTGCCGACGGGGATGGTATCGGAGAGGACGACATTCTGAGCCGGCGACTGGCCGATGTTCTCGATGCGGATGGCGTAGTAGATGAGGCCGTTCGGATTCACGATGACCTGCGGCGTCGACTTCGTGATGCGTAGCTGCGGCGACGCGCAGCGCACGTTGATGAAGGCGTTATTGCTGGCCACCGGCTGCGAACTCCCCGCGAAGGTAACGGAGGCGCTGTTCGTGACCACAAGATCGCACTGCGCGTCCGAAGCGATGATGAAGTCCAGCGTCACCGATTTCGTCTCGCCCCGCGCGAGCGAGCCGAGCGGGCAG
>CAZTYD010000004.1:10778-16399 GCA_964618035.1 uncultured Candidatus Peribacteria bacterium | reverse complement strand
CGGTAGTCTGTAGAAGCAAGACATAAAATAAAGAAGGAGTCGAGTTCCGGCTCGCAAGTTGACTACAGACGAGAGACTACAGACTACAGACTTCCACAAGTTCCATTTGTAGCACGCAGCTACGCCTCTCCGTACAATCCAGCACCATGAGCATCACCCTCAGTTGGGATCTCTTCATCATCGTGTTCTTCGCGGTGATCATGACGTATACGTTCATCATCGGAAAGAAGGAGTCGGTGAAGGTGATCCTCTCGAGCTATGCTGCCATTGTCACCGTGCAGGCCGTCGGCAATCTGATGCAGAAGTACGCGAGCGATCTGGAGGTGGTCTGGTCGTCGTTCGGCCTCACGCAGAGCGTGGAAGTGGTGTCGATGGTCAAGCTCTTCCTCTTTCTGGCCATCATCCTCTTCCTCGCCATCCGCGGCGGATTCACCGTGGAATACGCCAACGACGAGAACGTCATCGTCACCACCGCGCTCACGAGCCTCGTCGGGTTCGCGACGGCGGGCCTCCTGCTGACCACGCTGCTGACCTACGTGGCCGGCGTTCCGCTGCTCGACGCCGCCCTCACCCACGCCACCACGCTCTCGCCCATCATCCAGCAGAGCCAGTTCATGCAGATCATGATCTTCAACCAGGAACTCTGGTTCGCCGCACCCGCACTCCTCTTAGTGGTGATCGGCTTCGTGGGGAATCAGTGAGCAGCGTAGCAATGAAACAACGATCCACCGTCAAGATCATTCCCCTCCCAACAGCGCGCACGTCTTGCGGTGCACCGCCTGTCTCGGTAACAATGAGCGAAATTCCCCTCCCTTCCCCATGTCGTTGTACGAACGTCTCAGTTTCCGCTCGTTCCTCGCGGCGTCCGCCCTGCTGACCGGTATCAATACTGCGTTCGGACAAGGCAACGCTCTCAACCCGCCCTGTATTCCCGGACTTCCCTGCAACACCGACACCAGCAAGCAGGGGGTGCAGAACCTCATCGTGCGCATCATCGTCTTCGTCCTCGACTTCCTCGCGCTCATCGCGGTGGTCTTCGTGATCATCGCCGGCATCCGCCTCATCGTCTCGCAGGGCGAGGAGGAGCAGAAGGAGAAAGCCAAGAAGACCATTCTCTACGTCATCATCGGTCTCATCGTCGTCCTCTTCGCCCGCGTCATCGTCAGCTTCTTCACCACCACGGTACCGGGACTGTTCGGCGCATCTTGATTCAACGTCCTCTTCCTGATTTCAAAGATGCGCCGGGTGGCGCATCTTTTTTTTAAGACTTCAAGATTGCAGGACTGCAAGAATGCAAATCAACTCTCAAAACATGAAGCGTTGGGGTCCCATTTGCAATCTTGCAGTCTTGGAACTTCCGCGCCGCAGCGCGGTACTACGCCATCTCCGGCAACTTCATCACTCCCGCCTCCTCCGCCACCTTCACGTCGCCCAATGCCTTCTGATCTTTGATGACGATCGCCTCGCGGCGGATTTCGATGATCTCGGTGACGGGGAAGGCGACGCGCCAACGGCCCCACCTCTTCGGGAAGAGCCACTCGATCTGAAAGTAGCGCGTGTCGAACTGCACGTCACGACAGCGGCCGACGTACGCACCCGTCTCGGTGATGATCTTCTGGCCCACGATGGGTCGCGGGTCTTCGAGCAGCGATTGCAGGCGAATCTGCTCCTCCGGTGGGAACAGCACATCGCTGTCGCGCACCGTGATGCGGATGCCCCACGACCGAATGTCGCGTGTGAGCAGAAAGAGCACATCGCGCTGGAACATGCCGGGCAGGTCGACGAAGAACCCCTCGATGCGCCCCGTATCCGGATGCGGCAGGAAACCGCTCACCGTCCCCACGATCTCGCCGGTATCTTCGGTGACCACCGCCACGCCGAGGATCATGGTAAAACGCAGGCGCATGAATGGGGATACTGTACTTGGACCAGGGGAAGACTCCAAGATTGCAAGACTGCAAGATTGCAAATTAAGGAGCCAAGACTCCAATGATGATTTTGGTTTCTGTCTTGTTTGCAATCTTGAAACCTTCCTCCCTATCCACCTTCTGTAGCATACCACCCACTTCTTCCCTATACTGCATCCCATGCATCTCTTCTCCGGATCATCGCACCCAGAACTGGCCGCCTCACTGGCGCGGGAGTTGGGGGTTGATTTGGGTGAAATCACCCTCAAGAAGTTCAGCTGCGGCGAGAACTACGTGCGGTACAAGGAATCAGTACGCGGTAAGGATGTCTACCTCCTGCAGACCGGCACGGCGAATGCGAACGAGAACCTGATGGAACTCTTCCTCATGTGCCAGGCCGCCAAGCTCAGCTTCGCGCGCACGGTGCACGTGATCATCCCGCACTTCCCGTACGCCCGCCAAGACCGCGTCGCCGAGCCGCGCGAGGGCATTTCGGCCCGCCTGGTGGCGAGCCTGCTCGAGAAAGCCGGCGCCGACCACGTCATGGTCCTCGACCTGCACTCCGACCAGATCCAGGGCTTCTTCTCCATCCCGGCCGACGCGCTCTCGTCCCGGTCCATCTTTAAAAACTACTTCCTCTCCAAGAACCTGCCTAACCCCGTCGTGGTCTCGCCCGATGTCGGCGGCGCCAAGCGCTCGAAGAAGTTCGCCGACACCATCGGCGCCGAGCTGGCCATCCTGCACAAGAACCGGCCGGAGCACAACAAGGCGGAGGTACTGGAGATCGTCGGCGACGTGGAGGGCAAAACCTGCATCCTCTTCGACGACATGATCGATACCGCCGGCACGCTCGTGACAGCCAAGGAGGCGCTGCTCAAGGCGGGCGCCAATAAAGATGTCTACGCCGCCGCCACGCACGGCGTGTTCTCCGGCGAAGCGTACGAACGCCTCACGAAGGCCAAATTCAAGGAAGTAATCGTCACCGACAGCATCCCGCACGATCCGAACGCCTTCCGCGGCCTCACTATCCTGCCCATCGCGCCGCTCCTCGCGCGCGTCGTCCGCAGTATCGAGAGCGGCCAGAGCGTCACCGACATCTACGGCACGAAACCGTAGCAAGCCCTTCTACTCGCAAAGAACGCGACGCGGGATAAGTACTACCAGAATGGACAACGTGGAGCATTTCAACCGCAAAGTTTCACGCTCCCGGCTATACTCTGCGGGTCTTTTACCTTTCCCCCATTTTCCATGAGGAAATCCCTCTCAGTCCTCGCCTCGGGCGCAGTGCTGCTCACCATGGCAAGCCCGGTGTTCGCACGCAGCAATGCCGGCGTGAAGGCGAACGTGAACGCACAAGTGCAGATGCGCAACGCAGCCGACGGGACGTCGCTGTCGGCCAACGGCAATGTCGTGCGCCGCGTCAAGAAACAGGTGGCCAAGCAGATCGCGAGGAAGGTCGTCAGGAAGGTGTTGAAGACGAATAACGGCCTGCATCTCGGCATCCGCCTGCGCAGCCGCGACATCAACGGCCAGAAGCCGGCCGCGAGCAAGATCGTCGAAGCGTGTGCACAGTACCGCGGCAGCCTGAGCATGCTCACGGCTTGCCTGAACGGGCTCAAGGTATCATCCAGCTCCACCAGCGCATCGACCAGTTCGTCGAGCAGTATGAGCACCTCCTCGGAGAGCACGAGTACGAGCACCAGCTCCTCCTTGTCCTCGACAAGCTCCGCGCAGTAAGCGTGTTCCATGGGGAATGAAACGGGGCGCAAGCCCCGTTTTTGTGTGTCCGATGGACGTGAGCCGGCGGGCTTTGCTACGATGCCGCCGCTCTCCCCTCTCCTCTCCATGTCCCACAAATTCCTCTCGGCGGCCATCGCCGCCACGCTCCTCCTCACGTCCACACCGGCCTTCGCCACGAGCGCCCGCGTGGCTGCCACACGCAAGGCGCGCGCCGCCCAGCTGCAGGAGGCAGTGATGGCCGCGCGTCCCACCTTCCGCAAAGTCGGGCAGAAGAAGCCGACGACGGTGGGGAACTACCGCACGTCCGCAGCGGTGCGCAGCGCGCAGCAACAGGCCACCCGCAGCGTCGTCGCCAGCGGCGAATGCAAGGACGCCGACGGCTTCATCGATGCCGCGTGCGTCCGCACGCGCACCGCAACGCTGACGGAGAAGCTCATGGAGGAGTGGCGCACGGGCGTGAAGAGAGCAGTCAGCAGTTCCTCCGCCTCTTCTGCCAGCAGCGCCCAGTAGGGCATCTTTCCATTGATTTTCAGCCGAAATCTTCCTACCCTTGGGCATACCCTCGTGGGAACGATTTCTGCTGAGCGTGGGGCATATTCACATCACGGGCGATTAGCTCAGCTGGTTAGAGCGCGACACTGATAATGTCGAGGTCACAAGTTCAAGTCTTGTATCGCCCACCAACCTTCGCGCAGCGAAGGTTGCCTACCGTAGCTCTGCCCAGATACGAGAAATGGTTGAGCATATACGCTGCGCTACGGTTGGCAGGCCAGCAGAGCGGAGGTGGGCTCTCCGGTTCGACTCACTTCGCTCGCTCATGATCCCTGGCTGCGGCCTCGGGCCATTCTTTTGCATGGGCGAGTTACATGACCCCGATCGGAGCCGCAGCGGAGTCGAAGGGCCCTGTGCGTTTCTTCTCGAACTTCATCTACTACCGTCCACCGATACGCTCAAAGCACCGCGTTGAATACGTATCCCATCAACATGATCCCCAGGGTGAGGATGGCAATGTATATCGCGAGGAGCTTCGGCTTCATGACTTTCCGAAGGATGATCATTTCGGGGACCGAGAGCGCCGTGATGGACATCATGAAGGCGAGAGCCGTGACCATCGGCAGGCCTTTCTCCATCAGCGAATGAACGATGGGGATCGTTCCGGCGGCGTTGGAGTACAGCGGCACACCGATGAGGACGGCGACGGGAACAGCGAAGGGATTGCCCTTGGCTGCGATGTGCGACAAGAGGTTTTCAGGCGCGTAGCCGTGAATGAAAGCACCCGCGCCGACGCCGAGGAGGATGTAGGGATAGATGTTCCGCAGAAGAGTGCGTGTGTATCGATATGCCGATAGGAGTCGTTCCCGGAGAGCGGGAACCCTCGCATTCGTTTGGTGAGCATTCGGCTCTGCGAGAATGAGTAAATGCTCAAGATGGAGGAGCCCCAGAATGAAGCCGGTACCGACGGCGAGCAGGACGCCCGAGCTGATATAGAGCGCCATTGCCTTCCATCCGAAGAGACCGAGCAGAAGAATGGCGGCAACTTCATTCACCATCGGAGCGGAAACAAGGTACGAAAACGTCACGCCAAGCGGCACTCCGCTCTCGATGAGACCCAGGAAGAGCGGAATGGCCGAGCAGGAACAAAACGGCGTCACGATGCCTAGGCATGCGGCAATGACATGACCCGCAAGCGGGAATTTGCGTACCAAGAGTGCTTTGACCCTTGGCGGAGGCAAGTAAGAGCGGAAGAACGTGACGATGTACACGATGGCCGACAAGAGGATGAAGATTTTTAGCGTGTCCTCTATGAAGAAGCTCATGCCATCGGCCCAAGGCCCCTCGGGGATACGCAACACTGAAAATGTGAGCCAGTCGGCAAAAAGATTCAACGCATCGAACATCGTCTCCACTCTAGCACACTCGAGGTGAAAAGAGGGAGCAGGCCACCCCCGCCACGCGCCTACCGCACCCACGTCC
>CAZTYD010000004.1:0-10756 GCA_964618035.1 uncultured Candidatus Peribacteria bacterium | reverse complement strand
AAACGCCTCCACGCTCAGCGGCAGCGGCTGCGCCTGGCCATTCTGCACGATGTTCCGCACCATCCCGCAGCCCACGTCCACGTCGAACGAGAGCAGCCGATCGCCGGTCGCCGAGGGGAACGCAACGGCCTCGACGTGCACCGCGCGATCTTGCTGCGCCTGAATGCTCGTGTGCACCGTCGACAGTGCATTCCACTGGAAGAGCAGATGGCGCACTTGCAGCTCGGCAGCCTCGGAATCCTGCTCCTGCGTTGCGCAAGGAGCAGCGGACGATGCGCTGTGCGCCGATGAAGGAGACTGAGACGGCGCCGGTACCTCGACATCGAAGCGACCTGAAAGTTCCCGCACGAACTGACCGTACGCAGCCACGCGTTCCGGGTAGATGTCGGATGGAAGCAGCTGAAGCACGTCCCGCACGTTCACGATCAACCCCCGTACCAACGCATCGGCCTGCACGTGCGACTGAAGGAACTCTTGAGCTTCCCTCGCGTACGCCTCGCGCAGCAGCGCTGGAAATGCCTCCGGCATCGTGTCGGAGACCGGAAACAGCAATGTCCACAGCGCCTGCGATTGGTCCGGCAACGGCGCGAGATCGAGCGGCGCCGCCCAGCGCCGGTACGTCGGATGGAACAGGAGCAGCAGCCGCGCGTCGTCGTCTGCCGCAGTCGCGGGCAGCAGTGCGGCGATCGCGCGTTCGTCGGCTGCGGAGGCGAGGAGGGAGAGCTGTTGGTCCAGCGTGAAGGATTGGATGCTCTGGCGGACGGCGGCGTCGTTCAACGACGCATCGAGCGATTGAGGATCGCCCTGCGACGCCCGCTCGGCGACCATGGCGGCCGTTGCCGCCCGTTCGGCCTGCGTCTGCCGCTCCATCGCTGCTGGAAGCTTGCCCCACGACAACGCGGGCGACGCAGCGTGCGCAGGTACATGCGGCTGCGCATCGACCGTGATGCTCCGCACGCGGTCCATCTGCTCCTGCAGGAAGGCGGGCGGGATGGCCTGGGTTTCGCGGGCCGCCGTCCAGGCTTCCCAGCCGGTTTTGCGCGCTGGCAGCGCCGAGAGCGTCGTGCGCCACTGCCTCCCGACGGGAACGATCATCGTCCCCTCCCCCATATGCACCAGCACGGGCGAGGAAACGGCCGCCACCGTGATCGCCGGCGCGCGGTACGACACGTACGCCGCACCCGCGAAGCCGATCAGTTCCGCCTGCCCGACCTGCACGTGGAATGCCGCCTTCCCCGCCGCCAAGACCGAGCCGGACCGGAGAGCCATGCCCTCGGCCGTCGACACGGCGTCACCCCCCGCTTCGACCAGCGCCAAGCCCTGGCCGACGAACGACTGTGCGGATGGCTGCGGTACGCCGGCAAGCGAGCCGATCAAAGGCAAACGCGACCAGACTGGTAGCGCCGATGCCACCGCGAGCGCAACGGCCACGGGCAGCGCCACGAAGTGGCGATGACGGAGAGTGGAGGTGTCTGTATGCATTTTTCCTCTTATTATAGCAGAAAACAGCATTTCCGGGTAGCGTGTGATAGTTGACAATCATATGTGTCATTGAGAAACATCACATAAAGAGGACAGAAATCAGAAAACAGAAGGCAGGATGCATGCGCCACGAGAAACATGTTCTTTATAGGTTCTACTACTTCCCCACTGACTTCTGACTTCTCCCTTCTGATTTCTCTCCCAAACCTTGTCCCCTCATCCAATTTGGCGCACCCTGCCTGCATGCGCATTCTGGGAATCGATCCGGGCTTGGCGACCGTCGGCATCGGCCTCATCGAATCAGCCTCTCCGTACGATCTGCAGACCCTGGAATGGCTCGTGCTGCGCACGGAGCCGACATCCACGCTCTCGGAGCGGCTGGCCGAGCTCTACGACGACATGCAGACGATCATCCGGGACATGCGACCGTCGCTCGCCGTCATCGAGAAGCTGTACTTCGCGGCGAACGTCACCACGGGCATCGACGTATCGCAGGCGCGCGGCGTCCTCCTGCTCGCCCTCCAGCAGCAGGGCGTACCGATCATGGAAGCCACCCCGCTCCAGCTCAAATCGGCCATCGCCGGCGACGGCAAGGCCGACAAGCGCCAGATGCAGGAAATGCTGGTGCGGCTGCTGCATCTGAAGGAAATCCCTCAACCCGACGACGCGGCGGACGCGCTGGCGCTGGCGGTGTACGGTGCATTGCACTGCGATCGAGAATCAAGAATTAAGAATTAGGAACAAAATCAATAGAAGACACCCCCAATTCTCAATTCTCAATTCTCACTCCCCCCTCCTCCACCCGCCACACCGTCCCCGGCGCCATGTTCCTCGGCACGTGCGTGCCGGTGATCAGCACCTGGTGATCCGCGAACGCGCGCATCACGCCCTCCTGATGGCTGTCGTCCAACTCCGAGAACACATCATCTAGCAGAATGATCGGCCGCTCGCCTCTCCGCAGCTCCACGAAGGAACCCTCCAGGAACAACAGCGCCAGCACGCACGTGCGCTGCTGCCCGCGCGAGGCGAACGACGTGAGCCGGTGTCCGTCGACGGTGATGGCCCAGTCGTCGCGGTGCGGCCCGCTGGAAGTCGATTGGAGCAGGACATCGCGGTCCTGCGAGCGGCGGAAGGCGGCCAGCAGATCGGCGTGGATCTCGAGCGGATCGTGCGACGCGGAGGACCGGTCGTACACGATGCGCACGTCGTTCCACCGTTCGCCCAGCTGGGCGATCTCGTCGGCCAGCGTCAGACCGAAGGTCTCCATCAGTTCCAATCGCGCCACGGTGACCATGCTCCCCGTCTCGGCCAGCTTGTGATCCCACGGCTCCAGCTCGGCGCGGCCGGCCGCGCCCTGCGCGATGTGCTTGAGGAGGACATTACGCTGCTTGAGGACCTTCACGTAGTCCGACAGCGCGCGGAAGTAGTCCGGCGACACCTGCGACAGCAGCTGGTCGATGAACCGCCGCCGCTCGGCGGGCGGGCCGGAGAAGAGCTGCAGATCCTGCGGCAGGAAGAGCACCGTCGGCAGCGCGCCGATCATCTGCGATACCTGCACCCGCACGTCGTTGAGGAAGCACGCCTTCTGCTTGCGCGGCTGCGACTGCGACACCACCTCCAGCGTGAACTGCTCGCCCTGGTCGTTCTGCGCCTCCCCGCGCACGCGGTAGAACATCGTCTCCCACTGCTGGACGTGTTCCTCGTCTATGCCCAGCGGCGACTTGGTGAGCGAGAGCACCGAGATCGACTCCAGCACGTTGGTTTTCCCGCTGCCGTTCGGGCCCACGAACAGGTGCAGCAGCGACCCCGAAAGATCCAGCCGGAGCGCGGGGTAGTTGCGGAACTGCTCGAGGGAGAGATGAAGGAGACGCACGGGGAAAGAATAGAGGATACGAGCAAGAAGAGAGAAGCCAGAACACAGAAGGCAGGAGAGCAATGAGCAGCAAGCGATGAGCGACGTGCAAGAAAAGAGAGTCTGCCTTCCGTCTTCTTCGCCCCTGTCTTTTACCCTCTGCCTTCTGTCTTCTCCGCACCCTGGCTTCTCCCCTCTGCCCTCTGCCTTCTCATCCACAGTTCCACCGCCTCGCCGTATAGCTCTCTCACCAGCTCCCTGTACTCCCTCCGCTCGATGTAGCGATCCAGATCGTCGATGCCGATCCATGCGTGCGCATCGACCTCCTTGTCGTCCACCCGCACCTGCACGTCGGCCGGCGCCACGGCGAACACGAAGCCGATCTTCTGGCCACAGACGTTGTCGGGGCGGAACCGTCGGTACGATTCGGGAAAATCGTAGCAGTACACGTGCTCGCTGCGGCCGATGACCTCGCCGCGGATGCCCGCTTCCTCGAAGAGCTCCCGCACCGCCGTCTGCTCCGTGCTCTCGCCCGCCTCGGCTCCGCCCTGGGGCAGCTGCCATGCATCGTTCTTGCGCGGCTTGTGCAGCAGCAGCAACTGATGCGATCCATCTACCGCGATGCGCAAAACGAGAATCGAAGCCGCCGATCGATACACATCCGCATCGGAACCCATCTTGCGCATTATCGATTACCGACCGTGAATTATCAATTCAAACGAGTTCCGGCGGCGCGAGGGACAGATCGGGCTTCTTCATCAGCACCCATAACCCGCCAAGCGTGATGCACAAGCCGAAGATCTGCTGTGCAGTCGGCAGCTCACGGAAGAGGATGACCGCGAAGAGCACACTGAATACGGGGGAAACGGAGCCGATGTAGATGGCGCGCGCCACCCGCAGGCGGCGCAGCCCTTCGTACCAAATAACCTTGGAAAACGCGTTGATGACGACAGCCTGCAGGAAGATGTAGAGATACGCCTTCGGCGAGAGCGTCGCCAGTGGAGACGACTCCACGGAGAGCGCGATGAGAAAAAGAATGGCGCCACCAATCAATCCCCGATACGCCTGGATGAGCATTGCTGGCAGGTGTTCCAGTGCCCGCTTGGCGTACATGTTGCCGATGGGAAACAGCGCCGTGGCGGCGATGATGCAGAGATCTCCGCTGTTCAATTCCAATCGACCCCGGTACAGGATCACCACCGTCCCGACGAGCATCAGTAACGCCCCGCCGAATTGCCGCCGCGTAACGGGCTCGCGGAAAACGACGTGGTAGATGAAGAATGAGAAAATGAGCTCAACTTGCAGCAATAATGCCGTATTGATGCCGCTCGTCCGCGACGATCCGTAGAAAATGAGCGCGTACGGGACGCTCGCAACGAAGACGCACACCATCAGCACGTTCTTCCACTGCCTGCCGAGCCGGACGCTGAACTGCCGACGCAGGAGCAAGACGAATAGGAGAATGAGCCCCGAGAGAAGCGTCGTGATCGCCGCAAACTGCAGCGGCGGGATCACCGCGCTGCCGTAGTGCGCCAGCAACGGATAAAACGCCGACAACGCCACCGATCCGATCACCAAGCGCTCGCCGATCGTCTCATCGCGTTGTTTCATGAATCTGCGTATTGAGAAAAGCAGCCGTCTGTCGTCCTACAAGCTACAAGCTACACCTACCAGCTATTTCGAGTGTCGCTCCTGCTTGAACTTGACCGGCGTGCGCTTGCGGCAGGTCGGACAGTACTTCTCGATCTTGAAATCGCGCCAGCTCTTGTCGCCGCGCTGGTTGTGCAGGCGCACCGTCGCATTGCGTCGGTTGCAACCCACAGTGGAACAGGTGCCGGCGTAGACGTTTCGCTTCCCGCGTGGCATAGCCCGCGTACTCTACTGATTCCCCACCAGGAGCGCAAGACCCAAAAAGACCGAAATGAAGCCGAAGATCTTGAGGAGGACTGATCCACGCGTCAGTTCCTCTTTGACAGCGTACCGTGGCAGCAGCCAGGCACGGGCCCAGGCGAAGAAGAGCGTGAGAAAGGGCTGCACATTGCCGGTAATCGAGACGTAAGAAGCCGGCCCCGAGGCGTACGCAAGCGTGATGACCGCCATGGCAACCAGGAAGAGCAGGCAGTTCACGCAGGCGAATGCGAAATAGCTGAGTCCCCTCCCCTCCGCCTGCCGGAGCATCGCGCGCAGTGAAGGAATCGCCCACGGTAACAGGAATGCCGACGACTCGCGTATAAAGAGTGGCAGAAGAAAAATCGATACCTCATCGCCGCCGCGCAGCAATACATACTTCTGCACTAGAAAATACTGGCCGTTCAATACCGCGACCAAACAGAGCAGCAGCACGATGCGAAGGCGGAGCTGCACATGCCGGATGGAAAGATAGATCACTGTCGCGACAATCAGAAAAGCTCCCGCCGCCTGCAGCCATGTCCACCGCTCGTGGAAGACGAGGAGACCTGTGGCTGCGATGAAGACGGATTGAAGCGACCAGGCAAGATTGAGGAGCGACACATCGACATACGCCAGAAGGTAAATGAACAACAGATCCGACAGCGTCGCGACGACACCGGCGATCAGGAACGGAACGAAAAATTCCGTCGAAACCGGCATTATCATCAATACGAGCGAAAGGACAACCACACTGGTTGCTGCGTGGCTCCACTGATTCCGCACCGGATTACGCTCAAAGTAGTGCACGAAGAGCGAATCGAGCACATTGGTGAGCGAAAAAACCATTGTCGCGGCCAGGGTGTATGCCAACCACATGGAGTGATGATAAGACTCAAGGCCCCAAGACTCCAATTCCCGAACAAACCCCAAATACCAAGTTGGGAATTGGGGCCTTGGGATCTTGGGCTTTAATTGTTAGTTGGAGTCTTTGGGCCTTGAGATTTTTACATTTTCCCCTGCATCCACCCCTGATGCTGTTCGCCCTGCAGGTAGTTGAAGACGCTGTTCGCCGCCACCGCCGCCTCGCCCGCCGCCGTGGCGAACTGGGCGAAGTAGTTGCTGCCATTGGTCACGTCGCCCGCACCGAAGACGCCGGGAACGGTGGAGTGCATGCCGCCGTCGACCACCATGAATCCCCGCTCATCGATGCCGCAGCCCAGCTGCTTGGCCAGTTCGACGGCGGGGATGGAGCCGATTTCGATGAACACGCCGTCGAGCGGAATGATATCGCTGCCATTGTAGGGTTTATCGATCTTCACGCCCGTTACCTTCCCGTCGCCCACTACTTCGAGCACGTTGCACGTGAGGACGAACTTCACGTTGTCCTTGCTCTTCACTTTCTCGACCCAGTACGGCTCGGCGCGGAACTCCTCGCGGCGGTGAATGAGATACACCGTCTTCGCCACCTGTGCGGCGATGGCCGCGCCCTCCACGGCGCTGTCACCTCCGCCGATCACCGCCACGTCTTTGCCGCGGTAGAAAAATGCATCGCAGGTCGCACAGTACGTTACGCCTCTGCCGGCGAATTCTTTCTCGCCGGGAATGCCCATATGCCGCTTGTTGGATCCCGTGGCCAGGATCACCGCCTTGGCTTCGAACGTCTCGCCGCTCTGGAGCGTAGCCACGAAGTGTCCGGCCGCGGCCTTCTCGATCTTCTCCACCCGCCCGATCTTCATCGTCACTTCCTCGAACGACTTCGCGTGGTTCTTGAACCTCTCCATCAGATCCGGCCCGCGGATCTCAATGTCGCCCGGCCAGTTCCCCACCTCCGCCGCCGTCGCGCCCATGCCGCCGTCTTCCGCCCCCACGATGAGCGTCTTGAGCTTGTACCGCGCGGTGTAGACGGCGGCGGTATAGCCGGCAGCGCCCACGCCGATGATGAGGACGTCGAACATGCGTGGATGATACGGTCGATACAAGCCGTGTGCAAATTCCATCCATCATTGGCCCGGTAGAGACGCCCCGGCGGGGCGTCTCTACGCGGACCATTATTGGATCCCCTTATTCACATCCACCCCCGCACCCGCATGGTGGTGACGATGCGTCCCACGCCCACCACGAACGCCGCCTCGCGGTACGAGATCTTGCGTTGGTGCACCTCGCGCCGCACGGAGCGGCTGGCCGCCAGCATGATGCGCTTGAGTTCGCTGTCGACGAACTCGTCGGTCCACTGCTCGCCCGAACGGCCCTGCGTCCACTCGAAGTAGCTCACCGTGACGCCGCCGGCGTTGGCGAGCACGTCCGGTATCACCTTCACGCCCTTCTTCTCCAAAATCTTGTCGGCCTCGGGCGTCGTGGGCCCGTTGGCCAGCTCGAGGATGTAGCGCGCCTGCACCTTGTCGGCGTTGCCTTCGTGGATGACGTTGTCGAGCGCGGCGGGAATGAGGATGTCGCACGGCGTCTCGAGCAGTTCCTCGTTGGACACGTGGCGCACGCCGTCCATCTTCATCTTCTCGGTATCGCACACGGAACCCTGGCAGTACTCCCCCGCCACCTGGCCCGTGTTCTGCTTGTACTTCTCGATGCGCACCGGATCCAGCCCCTGCTCGGAGTAGATGCCGCCCTGCGAGTCGGACACGCCGACGATGGTGTAGCCGGCACCGTGCAGGAACCCCGCCATCATGGCCCCGGCGTTGCCGAAGCCCTGGATCACCACGCGGAGGTCCTGCGGCTCGAGCGCGTCGCCCTCCACCAGCTCCTGCAGCAGGAAGAACCCGCCGCGGGCCGTGGCCTTGTCGCGCCCGCGCGACCCGCCGAAACTGAGCGGCTTGCCCGTGATCATCGCCGGCGCGTAGGTGTTCTTGATCGTCTCGTACTCGTCGCGCATCCACGCCATGATGTCCGGCGTGGTGTTCACGTCCGGCGCCGGGCAATCGATGTCCGGACCCACGACGTCCGCGAACGCGCGTACGTACGCGCGCGACACCGCCATCAGCTCCTTGCGCGAGAGCTCCTTCGGATTGCACTGCACGCCGCCCTTCGCGCCGCCGAACGGAATGTCGACCACGGCGGTCTTCACCGCCATGAGCGCGGCCAGTGCCTTCACCTCGTCCTCGTCGGCCAGCGGGTGGTAGCGGATGCCGCCTTTGTACGGCCCGCGCGCATTGTTGTACTGCACGCGGAAAGCCGGAAACGTGGCCGTGCTTCCGTCGTCTCTCGTAATGCTGATGTCTTTCTTGTGGATGTGCTGCGGCTCCATCAGCATCTTCCGCTCGGCCTCGGTGAGTTCGAGGCGCGCGATCGTGTCTTCCAAATTCTTCTGAAACCGTTCGTAGGGTGTCGTGGCGGTAGCCATGAGTGAAATGGAGAATGGAGAAAGGAAAATGGAGAATTACACGGCAAATGCACAGTGATACTCGATCCCCGCTACTTGGCAGACGGCGTCGAGCACCTGGTGCTGCGCGTCGAGCGACACGCCGGCCGCGTCGAGCAGATCGTCGCCACGCAGGTCGAACGAGCGCCAGACGTCCAGATGCTGCTCTTCCTTGAGGTGCTCATCGAAGTAGATGTGCGCATCCTCCGAGGTCAGACCGTAGAACTCTTCGAGCCCCCGCTTCTTCGTCTCGGCGATGGCCGGCAGCTCCCGCTCCAGCGCGTACATGGCCACGATCCCCTCCTCCACGCCCGCCGCCGCCCGCTCCTCCAGCTTGGACACCGCCGCGCGGGCCAGCGCCGATGGCTCGTAGTCCGACAATTCCTGATCGCTCACGCCCACGCTCCGGGCGAACCGCTTCCAGAGTTCCACGTGCTCCGTCTCCTCCGCCGCGTTCTGCTCGACCTGCGATTTGAGAGAGGGATCGTCGATACGCCCGGCGACGGCGGCGACGATGCCGGGAATGCGCGACACGAGGTGAAAGTACTCCTTGGCGTACACGCGCATGTCGTCCATCGTCAGCTCCCCCGCCGACCACTTGAGGTAGAACGGATGCCGCAGCACGCTGCGCGACGCGATGAACGGATCGAGGGTGGAGAGGATCATGGCACAAGGGAAGAAATGACGCACGGAGCGTAGTCGCCGCTATCGGCATTTTCAACAGGAGCGTACAAAACTTGTGTATGGACGAGAGGAGAGGGCGATCCTTTCACCGTGCTCCTGGAGGAGAATGGATGATGCATTCACCTGCACGTGTGCGTGACACGTGTCACACTGAGGCGCGTTGTCTCCCTGCATGGCCGAAGGAACACGTCTTTCATTAGCCGCAGAGAGGGAAGCCACGAAGTGCCCCCAAACCGTTCCATTGCTGGATAGAACGTATTTTTGCGCAAACCAATCTACATAATCGCCTCTTACAGTCACAATTTCTCTTTGGCCACCTCTCTCCCTTCCATGCCACCTTGTACTCTTCTGCCATGCCCAGAGATCATGACTACGCTGTCTACATGCTCCGCTGCAGGGACGGATGTTACTACACGGGGATCACAAATAATCTGGAACGACGATTGCGTGAGCACCAGGATGGCGTCTCCCGCACTGCCTACACGTATTCGAGAAGGCCTGTCACACTCGTGTACACCGCTCATTTTCAGTACGTCCAGGATGCCATCGCGTGGGAGAAGCAACTCCAGAGGTGAAGCAGGAGGAAGAAAGAGGCATTGATGTCGGGGCAAACAGATCTTTTACCGGCACTGTCCCGACGCAAGAAGCGGCGAGGGCGGTGAGCGGCTGTGCTGCTGCTCAGCGTCATCGCTTCGTGGCTTTCCGGGAGGAAGCATCAGGAGAGAAAACGGTGTGGCAATCGTAGAACACAACGCTCCTCAGCATGACACGGGGGTGCCTGTCTTAAGCCGAGCGCAGCGGAGTCGAAGAGCTCCGCAGCATGACACGTCAAGACTGGTTTTGAGCTTGTCTTGAGCCTATCGAAGGACTCCTCAGCATGACACAAGGAAACCCGTTTTCATTGAAGTGGCATACTCCCCCGCTTCCTCCCGCCGCTTGCGCTCCATCTCGATCTTCCGCTCGGCGTTGCGGCGGGCGAGCTTGATGAGCTTCATGCCTTCGCCCCGCTTCGGCACGTCGATGGCGACGGTGTCGGAGCGAAGCGACTTGAGGTACTGACGAAGTACGGCAGCCTCCGGCAGCACTCGATCGATGAAGATGCGGTCGGGAATGGCGGATTCCTGCGCGTAGTACTGCGGGAGGAATTCCGTCAGCAGATCCTCGATGGTCCGCACCGGCTCCAGTTGCACGGCCACCTCGTTCACCACGTTGCCGCCGCGCACTTGCAAGATGACGATGTGCGCCACCGAGCCATCTTCCACGCACGCGACGGCGTCGGGGCGGACGAAGTGGCCGTCGCGGGCGAAGGAATGGCGTAGATGCTCGGCGAGGGTGGCGGTAGGAGTGAGAAGACACGAGTCCTGACGGTGGGCTTCAAGGTCCTGCCGGAAGGCCTCGACGGGAGGCAAAGTTGGCTTCGTTCCTTTATTTTTTACGAGCAGAGGCACGTGGGATGGCTTCGTTCCTTCATTTTT
>CAZTYD010000003.1:15080-16699 GCA_964618035.1 uncultured Candidatus Peribacteria bacterium | reverse complement strand
GGGCGACCAGGCGACGGAACTGATGCAGCAGCTGCTGGCGGGGCCGACGCAGGAAGAGATCGATGCGGGGTACCGGTCGTTCTTCTCGCCGGCGACGTCGACGGCGCTGCAGGGCGTGACAGTGCGGAACGGAACGGCCTACGTGAATCTCGCCGACGTTCGATCCATCATCCCGAACGCGAGTTCGAGCTGCGGCAGCGCCGCGCTGCTCGCGCAGATCACCAGCACGCTGCGCCAGGTGCCGGGGGTGTCGCGCGTCATCCTCGCCATCAACGGCGACACGCGCGCCTTCTACGAGTGGCTGCAGCTCGGCTGTTCGGCCGAGAACGATCAGTGCGATAACACGCCGTTCGGCGGATCCACTGCCTCATCGGCGAACGCGGCATCGTCGCTCTGATCACGTGGATTCCGTCGAGAGGATCGCGCGCGCGAGGCGCAGCGTGTCGTACGGGTACTTCCCGCCGAGCCGGCCGAACACCGGGCCGATCATCGCCGTGCCGCACGCGCGGAACGCGTCGCAGATGGCCGTGAAATCCTCGGAGGGCGGCCGGAGGTACGCGATGTCGAGCGGCACGCCCGACTGCAGCAGCCGTTCGATGTGCTGCACGATGGTCCCTTCGGTCAGTGCTCGCGCTGCGGCAATCTGCGCGAGCGGCAGCCGTTGTTCGATCAGCTTCTTCGTCTCGTCGTACGTCGAGCCTGCGCGTTTGGCTTGGCGCGCGCTGCGCTGCTCGGTGCGCGACGAACGTGGCATCGGCTGCTCGCTGAGCGCGTGCTCCGCCGCGTAGGCGCGGATGACGGGCAGAAAGTGCGGCCCGAATTCCTCCAGCTTGCGCTGGCCCACGCCGCTGATCTTCGCGAAATTCTCCGTCGACTGCGGCGCGTACGTCGCCATCTCGCGCAGCGCGCGATCGCCGAAGATGACGAACGGCGGCACGCCGCGCTCGTCGGCCAGCTGCTTGCGCAACATGCGCAGCTCGCCGAACAGGCCTTGGTCGTACGAGGTCTGTTCCTCCGCGACGCGCGCGATCGTCGGATCGACGGGCTTGGGGAGCGTGATGGTCGATCCGTCGAGCAGCCACTGTCTGCCCGCATCGGTCACCTGCAGCGTGGGGTACTGCCCGGCGGTGCGCAGCAGCAGTCCGCGCATCACGAGCGAGTCGATGAATGACTTCACCTGCGCCTCGGTGTGGTTCCGCACGATGCCGAATACCGAGAGGCTCTGGTGGCCGCGCTGGCGCACCGGCTTCTCGTTGCGCCCGAGCAAGACCGTCGTCACGTACTGCGCGCCGAAGGCCGAGCCGGTCTTGATGACGGCCGAGAGGATCTTCTGCGCGATCTCGGTCGCGTCGATCTCCTCGCGCGTGTCCAGGCAGCGGTCGCATCCGCCGCAGGCGGCGTCGGGCTCCTCGCCGAAGTACCGCAGCAGGTACGCGCGGCGGCAGTCGAACCGCTCGCAGTAGTCGATCACCTGCTGCAGCTTGCGTTCGGCGTTGCGCTGCTCGGCCGAGTCGGCCATCTGGCGGATGAAGAACTCGTGCTTCCGTCGGTCGCCCGCCGAGTAGAACAGGACGCACTCGCTCGGCAGCCCGTCACGCCCCGCGCGGCCCGTCTCCTGG
>CAZTYD010000003.1:0-15070 GCA_964618035.1 uncultured Candidatus Peribacteria bacterium | reverse complement strand
GTCGGGCTTGTCGATGCCCATGCCGAACGCGATGGTGGCGGCGACGATGGGCACCTCGTCGCGGATGAACTTCTCCTGCGTGTCGCGGCGCACGGCCGGGTCGAGCCCGGCGTGGTAGGGGAGCGCGCGCAGGCCTTCGGCCGTCAGATCGGCCGCGAGGGATTCGGTGTCGCGCCGCGAGAAGCAGTAGACGATGGCCGAGGGCGTTTCCTGCGTCTTCAGCAGCGAGACGAGCGTCTCGAACGAATCGCGCTTCGGCAGCACGTGGTACGACAGGTTCGGCCGGTTGAAGCTCGAGAGGAAGGTGCGCGGGTCGTGCAGCCGCAGCTGGTCGACGATGTCCGCGCGTACGCGGTCGGTGGCGGTGGCGGTGAGCGCGATCGTGGGCACGTGCGGGAACTGATCGCGCAGAGCCGAGAGCTGGCGGTAGTCGGGCCGGAAATCGTGGCCCCACTGCGAGATGCAGTGCGCCTCGTCGATGGCGATGAGGCTGAGCGGAATCGACCGCAGCAGCTGCTGGAACGCCGGTACCGACAGACGTTCCGGCGCCACGTACAGGATCTTCGTGAAGCCGTTCAACGTCTCCTGCATCACCTGGTCTTGCTCGATGGGGGTGAGGGAACTGTTGAGGAACGCCGAGGGGATCCCGTTCTCGCGCAGGCTATCCACCTGGTCCTTCATCAGCGAGATGAGCGGTGACACCACGAGCGTGACGCCGTCGACGCAGAGCGCGGGCAGCTGGTAGCACAGCGATTTGCCGCCGCCGGTCGGCATCAGCACGAGCGCGTCGCGGCCATCGAGGACGTGCTCGATGATCTCCTCCTGCAGCGGCCGGAACTCCCGGTACCCGAAGTGGGTCTCGAGGAGCGACGTGAGCGTGGCACGATCGTACGCTTGGATGGGCATGGGCCTATTGAGCGGCATCGCGCTGCATTTGTCGAGCGGGTTCAAAAGTATATGGGTGAGACGACGATCTTTTGCCATGCAGACGATCTTTCTGACGTTCCATTCACCTGCAGAACGCTCAGGCAAGCAAGTGAAATTTCAGAAGAACTGCGTTCCCGCTTCGTCAGATACTCAGCGTCATCATTTTCATACTCCATTTTCCCTTCCTCTATGACCAACACGAACGTCCTCCGCCGAGCCATCCGCGACCGCCTGCCCATCACCTTCAAGTACGTGCGCGAAGGGAAAGTCTACGGCATGCGCGGCGGCAATCCGCACGCGCTGTTCTACGACCCGCGTCACCTGCTCAGGTGCGATCTGTACCAGACGATCGGCGTGTCCGACAGCGGCGAGGAAGTCCCCAGTTGGCGCGAGTTCGACGTCGAGGACATGCACGAGGTGGAGCTGATGAGCCATTCGGCGCACTTCCGCATCGCCGAGGGGTACAATCCGGATGCGTCGCGGTACATCGACGCGGTGGAGCGGATCATTCCGGAACTGGCGGGGAAGACGGCGGAGTACTGAGTCTCGACAGCGGTTATGCGCGCACTATGATGGCGCCATGCAACCTCTCCCTCTCCGCTGGTTTCTCGGTGCATTGATGGTGTGCGCCCTGCTGCCGGCCATGGCATCCGCCCAGGCCGATGCGAACGACATGACGAAGGAAGAATTCTACAGGGGGCAGATCGTGTCTGTCTCGCAGCGGACGGAGCAGGCAGAGGACGAAACGAGCGGGACGCAGCTCCTCACCATCCGGCTCACCAGCGGGCCGGAGCGGGGTTCGCTGATCGACGTGCGCAACGGCGTGCTTACGAACCGCGAAGACCTGGCGTTCAAGAAGGGGGAGGAAGTGGTGGTGAGCAAGTTCACGCGCGCCGACGGCAGCGTGGAGTACCTCGCGCGCGAGCGGTACCGGTTGCCGGGGTTGGTGTGGGCGTTCGCGCTGTTCCTGGGGCTCGCGATCGCGCTGGGCGGCATGCGCGGCGTGTCGTCCTTCGCCGGGCTCGTCGTGAGCGTGCTGCTGCTGGCCAAGGTCATCATCCCGTGGATCATCGCCGGCGGGAACCCGCTGCTCGTGAGCATCGTGGGCTCGTTCCTCATCGCGACGGCGTCGCTCTACCTCGCGCACGGCTTCAACAAGCGTACGTCGGTCGCGCTCGCGAGCACGCTCATCACGCTCGTCCTCTCCATTTTCGTCGCGCTGCTCTTCGTGCGCATCGCGCGGCTGTTCGGCATGGGGAGCGAGGAAGTGGTGTTCCTGCAGCTGGGGCAGTTCCAGAACCTGAGCTTCCGCGGCCTGTTGCTCGGCGGCATCATCATCGGCTCGCTCGGCGTGCTCGACGACATCACCACGGCGCAGACGGCGGTGGTGGAGGAGATCAGCAAGGCGAACCCCTCGCTCACCGCGCGGCAGCTGATGCGGTCCGGCATGTCGGTGGGCCGCGAGCACATCGCCTCGCTCATCAACACGCTCGCGCTCGCCTACGTCGGCGCGTCGCTGCCGCTGCTCCTGCTCTTCAGCACCGATACCGATTCGCCGCTGTGGGTGATCCTCAACAGCGAGGCCATCGCCGAAGAGCTCATCCGCACGCTCGTCGGCAGCGCCACGTTGCTCCTCGGCGTGCCCATCGCGACCTGGCTGGCGGTGCTGCTGCTGCGGGTGGATCCGGGGTCGAGGCCGGTGATGGGGCACGGGCATCACCATTGAGTGAGCCTTGGATGAGAAGGCAGAAGACAGCGATCAGCGACTAGAAAACAACTAACAACAAACAACCCACATGGGCGGAACCCGCCACCACGGTGGGAGACAATGAGTGCAAGAACCGAGAGAAACCTCACGTGGGAACTTGGTGGCGGGTGCGTTTCTCTTTGGTTCTTTCTCTTGTCGGGGTAGACAAGAGAAAGAACACCAATACTTTCGAGAGATGCTTGAGTGGGGCATGTGTAGGAGATACCAGAAAACAGGATGTTGCCGGACTTGTAGATACATGGCTGAGTTCCGATGGAAAACAGGACAAGCCTGATCGCAGAAGCCCTTCGAGACGCGCGGAGCCTGTCCTGAGTTCGTCGAAGGGGGCTCCTCGAGGGTGACGAAAATAAACTCCAGGATTGAGGACTCCTCATCTGCTACCCTCCTCCCGTGCCTGCTACGTTCATCTTCGATTTCGACGGCACCATCGCCGACAGCCTGCCGGAGATCATCGATCTGTATAACCGCTTCGCGCCGCAGCTGGGCGGCAAGCGCATCGAGCCGGAGGACCATGAGCGCCTGCGGAGCAAGACGACGCGGGGCATCATGCGCGAGCTGGGGATTCCGTTCCGGCGCCTGCCCTTTCTGCTCGTGAAGGGCAGGGGGCTCCTGCAGACGCGCATCGATCAGCTCGACGTGATTCCCGGCATGCGGGAGGCAGTGCGCGAGCTGCGCCGCCGCGGCGATGCGCTGATGATCCTCACGTCGAATACGGTGGAGAACGTGCAGTCGTTCCTCGCGCGCCACGAGCTGGATCTGTTTACCGACGTGCGTTCGGTGCACGGGCTCTTCGCCAAGCACCGCGAGCTGCGGAAGATGCTGCGCGACCATGGGCTCGATCGATCGCGCACGTGGTACGTGGGCGACGAGCTGCGCGACATGGCGGCCGCGCGGCGGGCGGGCGTGCCGGCCGTGGGCGTCACGTGGGGCCTGAATACGCGTCCGGTTCTGCAGAGGAAGAAGCCGCGAACCATCATCGACGAGCCGAGCCAACTGCTTGACCTCTAGTCGAACTTGTATTTCGCCATTCAGTCAATCCGGATCTTGTCGGGAGAAGCCGCCGCCAGGCGAAAACACGCGCGCAGCGCAACTGTCAACGTTGTTCCTTGAACAAATTTCTTCTACGATCACTGCCACTTCCTATGCCGAAGCGTGTCGTTCACGTGCTGAGTTCCGTGTTGGGCGTCCTCCTGTTCGGGAGTGCGCTGTGGGTGATCGTGCATCAGCTCCGCCAGTACGAACTGAGCGACGTGCTGTGGGAGCTCCTGCAGATTCCGCGCGGACGGCTGATCGCCAGCCTGGCGCTGATCGTGCTCGATTACACGGTGCTGACGGGCTACGAGTTCCTCTCGCTCGCGTTCATCGGCAAAAAGCTCTCGTACGGCAAGACGGCGCTGGCGTCGTTCATCGCGCACACGTTCAGCGTGAACATCAATCTCCTGGCGGGATCCGCGCTGCGCTACCGCGTGTACGCCACCTGGGGACTCACGCGCCGCGAAGTCGCGACCATGATCGTGTTCTGCAACGTCACCTTCGTCCTGGGGTACCTCGCCGTGGCGGGCATCATCTTCGCCGTGCCGTCGCACGCGGGGTTGCCGTTGCCGGTGGCATCCGGCGTGCTGCGGCCGTTGGGTCTCCTGTTCCTGTCTCTCGTCGCGGCGTACCTCATGTGGAACAGTCTGCGACACACGCGATTCCGCGTGTGTGGCTGGGATATTCCACGCACCACCGTCGCGCTCTCGCTGCGGCAGATCTCGTGGTCTGCGCTGGATTGGCTGCTCGCCGGCGCCGCGCTGTACCTGCTCCTGCCCCCCGCGCTCGGCATCGGTTTCCTCTCGTTCCTCGCGCTGTACCTGCTGGCCCAGCTCGCCGGTCAGATGAGCCAAGCGCCGGCGGGCCTCGGCGTCTTCGAGGCATCGATGTTGCTGCTGCTCTCGCCGTTGGCCCACCACGCTCTGGCCGTCGTGGGCGCGCTGCTCGCGTACCGTCTGTTGTACTACTTGCTGCCGTTCCTTGCGGCCGTCGGCATGCTCGCCGCGCAGGAAGTGCGGGCGCACCGCCTGGGGTGCAAGTCGGTCCTCTGCCTCGGCCGCGCGCGCTGCAGTGCCGTGGCGGTGCCGGTGTACGCGTCGTCGGCGCGTGCATACGCACACACGCCGCCCGCGCAGCCTGGATTCTCGAAAGAGCATCCTTGAGGGAGCGGGCGAGCGGCCTTGCCCTTCTCCGTGCAAGCCGGCCTTGCCTGTGCTACAAGTGAGGGCCATGGGAAGATCCAGCTCCTCCGCCGTCGCCCGCCCGTTCGCGCGGTGGCTGGTGGCCTGCGCCATCGCGCTCGCCGTCGCTCCGCACTGGTCGCAGGCGCAGGACGCGCAGTCCATCGATCAGCGGCGCCTGGCATCGTTGTACGCGATGCTGCAGCGAGCGCCGACGAGCACGGCGCTGCAGGCGCAAGTGAAAGCCGAACGCGCGCGCATCCGGGGTCTCATCGACGACCAGCTGAACGCGTTCGTCAACCGCGCGCTCGACACCTCCGCGGATGCCGCGCCGTACGAACGCGAGCGATCGCTCGTCGCGGTG
Source organism: uncultured Candidatus Peribacteria bacterium (assembly GCA_964618035.1). Taxonomy (GTDB): domain Bacteria; phylum Patescibacteriota; class Gracilibacteria; order Peribacterales; family Peribacteraceae; genus JAQBQQ01. The sequence goes on along the minus strand of CAZTYD010000003.1, from coordinate 9,798 downwards.
CTGGAATCGAAAGTGGACGAAGCGAAGGTGGATCAGGATCTGCTGCGGGAGAATGCCGCGGCCGGCGCCTCGTCGAGCGCGGGGGTGCCGGCGACGACGGCCGGCACGCCCGAGTACCTGGCCAAGTCGGCCGTGCTCGAGGAGCGCATTGCGTCGACGGAATTCTTTCTGAATCAGCACCGGGAGCGTCTCGCCAAACTGGCGCGACAACAGCGCCTGGAGCAGTTCTCGACGCTCATTACCGCCGCGCAGTACCTCCTCCTGCTGGCGGCCGTCGTCTTTCTCGAGCGGTTGGGCCGCACGACGTTCTTCCGCGGCATCAAGAACCGCAACCGCCGCTACGCGGCCATGAAGGCGTTCACTACCGGCATCTACTTGCTGCTGGTCGTCTGGCTCATCGTGCGATTCTCCATCGAGTACCCGGGATTCGTCACGTCGTTCGCCATCGTCGGCGCGGGTATCGCGGTGGCGCTGCAGGACGTGCTCAAAGACGTGGTGGGCTGGGCGGTCATCCTCCAGAAGCGGCTCTTCGCCCTCGGCCACCGCGTCTCCATCGGCAAGCTCACCGGCGATGTCATCGATATCGGCCTGCTGCGCACGACGCTCATGGAAGTGGCCACGCGCGCCGAGGACGACGTGCACCGCACGGGCAAGACGCTCCTCGTGCCGAACTCGTACATCCTCCGCGAGCCGGTGCTCAACTACAACGCGACATCCGACTTCGTCGAGACGCAGCTGCAATTCCACGTTGTGGCCGAGAGCAACTGGCGGCGGGCGGAAGAGATCTTGCTCGAGATCCTCCGCGAGGAAACCGATGCGTTCTCGCAGAAGGCCCAGCGCCAGCAGGCGAGCCGCACGTACCACTTCCTCTTCACGCACGAATCGAAGGGGCCGCGCGTCTTCCTCGACGTGGGCGACCGCGGGGTGGTGTTCACGCTCCGCTTCCTCGTGCCCATCGGCGAGCGGCGCGCCACGTCCTCGCGCATCACCGCGAAAATCCTCGAGCGCTTCGCCGCCGAGAATCCGCGCATCGAGCTCGCCTTCGGCTTCATCCGGCAGAACCCGGAGCCGACGCAGCCGATCATTGCGTGAGGATTGAAGAGCGGGGCGAGATCAGAAGGCAGAAGGCAGAAGACAGAAGACAGCGATAAGCGAATAGCGGTAAGCGAACAGTTTGTTGACAACACCCCACAGCAAACATCCCCCTCTCCCGCAGGAGGGGGCCAGGGGGAGGCCGAACAAACAACAGACAAAACAATCAGCCCTCAGAGGCCATGAACCTGAAACAGGCCATTCAAGACTCCATCATCCCACTTTCCCCTGCGTCTCCTCCCACTTCTTCAGCGACGCGGCGGCCTGCTCCACGTCGTCGACCGACACGTACACCATCGCCTCCTTTCCGCTCGTCGTGGCGTAGATGTTGTGGATGTTCACGCCCGCCACCGCGCAGGCGCGGCCGAGCGTGGCGATGGCGCCGGGCTTGTTCTTCATCTGGAACCCCAGCACGAACGTCGTCGACACTTCGCCCAAATCCTTCAGCACGATCTTCGCCGTTTCGGGATCGTTGACGATCAGGTGGATGACGGTGCGTTCCTTGCCCTCCGTGCAGGTGATGGCCGTGATGTTCACGTCCGACGAACGGAGCTTGTCGCAGACCTTCGCCAGGGAGCTCGGCACGTTCGGCATGGCAACATTTACTTGGAGTGCTGGCTGCATTTCCTGATGGGGAAGAGGAAAAATTGCTGAAAAAGACTAATGGAGAAAATCAAAAAAGCGAGTGGAAAGCCGGGGAAGAGGCAGGGTGTGTAAACTTTGGCTTACAAATGCCGCAAACAGAGGCAGGTGCATCTCGCAATTGACGTGAGGCCTCCCTCTTCAGGCCGCTTCCTTCGGATCACCACGCGTTTGCCGTCATGAAGGCGCGGAATCGATCCACCGTCTGGAAGAGGCCGGTTTCATCGGCGATTCTCGCCCATGTACCCGGCGTTGCCACGTGCAGGATGTAATCCATTGCGGCGCGGAGCGATTCGCTCGTGCGAATGATGCCATTCGCCGCGTCACGAGCCGCATCGGTGACTTCAGCAAGCAATGTCTGTTCGGCTGCAGGATCCAGCCGAGAGTGTTCCATGGATGCCGTGGGCATGAGAAGTGGAAGGAAGACGATAAAAGACCTCCCCGTGGGAGGCGCTGAGAGAAAAAAATTCTTCCGTTCTCAGGCAAGCCTCCCTTCCGTGCGAAGGAGGAGGAGAAGCCCGAGGAGGAGAGTGCGCGTGCGCATGAACGGAGCCATTATCTGGAGGGAGGGGATTTTGGCAACAGGACGGCCATCATATCTCTCTTTGCGGCTTGCTTCTGCGATAAAATCGTCTCGGATGCACTGGCGAAGAGCGGATCGCCCGGCTCGAGTCGCGTGAACCAGAGCGTGACGGCTTCGTGATCGATCGGGAGACGATCAAGCGCCGCCTGGACGATGCGCGGGAGGCCGCGGGTTTTGCCGGGAATGGACAGGCGGCTGTCCGCCTCCCGGGCATCGGCGAGTGTGGCGACGAGAGACTCGATGTCCCCCAGAGACGTGACGGAGTACACGTTGCTGCCGGCGCGTCGGGCCGGGCGCGGCAACGCCGACTGTTTGATGGGCAGAACGATCTCCGTGGATCGAGGATCTGCCGACATGCCGCCGATGCGGATGTCATCGATGAAATCGTAGGGATTCCGGTTCATCCCCAGAAAGGGGACATCGGCGAGCAGGAATGTTCGCTTGTTCTCAGGATGCTCGTCTGGGCGGATCTGAAGGAGGATGCGCTTCTGGGCATCGTCGCGCGTCAGGAAGAAGCGGATGGTCCGCACCGACAGTTCTTCTCTGCTCATCGTTTCGATCGACACGCGCAGCTCGCGGTCGAAGAGGCTGTTGCCTTCCCGCAAGCTCTCGAGCGCCGGGATGCCAGCCAGTGGGTCGATGATCGCTTCCGTGCGCGCGGGTGGCGCCTTCGACTGCGACGTGAGTGCTTCGATGGCTCCGCAGGTCATGCCTGTGAGCGTCGCAAGCGCGTAGAGAATCTCCCGCGCAGCGACGCTGCTGCGGAGCGGGAGCGTGCCGGCGCGCTGCGTCTCGGGGAGGCGCATGCCGTTACGCAGCAGGCCAGCGTGGAGCGCCGTTATACCGTACGGTCTGGCTGCCCTTCGCGATCGTGCCGATGGGGTAGCAGTCGACTCCGCGCGCGGCGAGGTGCGCCTGCACCGCATCCACTCCGTCGGGGTGCACCACCATCGTCAGGCCCACGCCCATGTTATAGGTCTTCAGCATCTCTGCATCCTCCACGTTGCCGGCGTCGCGGATCGCCTTGAAGACCGGAAGGATGCGGATGGCCGACGCGTCGATCACTGCGTCGAGCCTGGCGGGCAGCACGCGGTTCAGGTTTCCCTCGATGCCGCCGCCCGTGATGTGCGCCATGCCGTGCAGGCGCGCGTCGCCGAAGAGATCCTTAATGTCGGCGAAGTAGCAGCGGTGCGGCGTGAGGACGGCGTCGAGAAATGTCTGGCCGTTCACGTCGGTCTTCTCGAGCGCGGGATCCGCCTGCATCAGCGCGCGTACGAGCGTGTAGCCGTTCGTGTGCAGCCCGCTGCTGGCGAGGGCCAGGACGATGTCGTTCTCGCGGATGGCGGAACCGTCGATGATCTTCGGCTTGTCGACGATACCCACCACGCTGGCGGTGAGCACGTAGAGCCCCGGCTCGATCATGCCCGGCTGCTCCGATGTCTCGCCGCCGGTGAGCACGCACCCCTGCGCCCGGCATGCGGCGGCGAACGACGCGACGATGGTCTGCACCACCTCCTTCTCGATCTTCCCGCAGATGATGGCGTTCTGCACCGAGAGGGGAGTGGCGCCCATTACGGCGATGTCGTTGATGAGGTGGTTGATGGTGTCCTCGCAGATCGACTGCACGCGGCCGTGGCGGAAGGCGAGCATCTGCTTGGTGCCGGGTTCCTCCGTCTTCAGCACCAGGATGGGGTGCTCGTAGCCGGGGAACCGCGCGTCGAACAGCGAGGCGAACGCGCCGACGCCATTGAGCACGCGCGCATCGTTCGTCTCGAGGATCTTCGCGAACACTTCCTTGGTCCGATCCGCGTTCGCGATGTCGACTCCGGCCTGGGCGTAGGTGATCTTCTGCGTCATGCGTCTAGCGTAGCGGAGGAGCTTTCTAGTTGGTAGTTGGTAGTCATACTGTTTCTGTTCACGCACTACTCACTACAAACTACTCACTACAAACTCCCTATCGACGTGATCTTCACCTTCGCTCCCGCCTTGGTCTCCGCGCGGGCCGCATGCCCACCCTTGCCGTCGAAGTAGCCGCCGACGCTGTCGCGGACGACGGCGCCGTCTTCCAGGCGGATGACGCGCGTGTGCAGCGAATCGACCAAGTTGCTGTCGTGCGTGGCGAGGATGATGGTGGTTTTCTCGGCGTGGATGTCCTTGAAGAGCTTCATGATCTTGAGCGCCTGTTCCGGATCGATGTTGCCCGTGGGTTCGTCGGCCAGCAGGATGATGGGCTCGTGCACGATGGACCGCGCGATGGCGACGCGCGTCTTCTCGCCGCCCGAGAGCGCGGCCGGCAGCGCGTCGGCCTTCTTCGTCAGCCCTACCATTTCGAGCAGCTCATTCACGCGCTTGCGAATGACGCCGTCGGTGGCGCCGCATGCCTCCAACGGGAAAGCGATATTCTCGGCGACCGTCCGGTTCTGCAGCAGCTTCACGTCCTGGAACACCACGCCCACGCGCCGGCGGAACAGCTGCAGCGCCCGCCGCGGCACTTTCCGCAGATCCATGCCGTCGATCTCGATGCTCCCGCTCGTCACGTCCTCCGCGCCGATGATCAAGCTGATGAGCGTCGACTTTCCAGCGCCGCTCGGCCCCGTGAGACACACGAACTCCGCCGGGTTCACGACGAACGAGACATCGTGCAGCACGCGCGTCTTCTCGTACGATTTCGTCACGTTCTTCACCTCGAGCATGGGGTGGAGTATAGCAACTGAAAAGTCGGCAGGCGATTGAAGCGCGACTGAGTGAATTGCTAAATCGTTAAATTGTTCAATTGCTAGTATGACTCTAAAGCATCGCTTGCGAACAATTTTGCAAGGTAGCAATTTAACAATGTCTCAGGTCACGCTTTTTCGCACACCACATACACTTCTCGGCTCCGATCCCTGCTCGCCTTCGCCGTCGCGACCTTCACGTGTTTCCAGTGGCGCTTCACGTCGCCAAGGAACTCGTCGAAATCCGCGCCGCGGAAGACCTTCATCACGCAGCGGCCGCGCGGTTTCAGGAATTGTTCGGCCACCGCCAGCACCGCCTGGCTCAGTTCGATCGACCGCCATTGGTCGACATCTTTCACTCCCGTCGTTGATGGCGCGATGTCCGAGAGGACGAGATCGAAGGTTGCGATCTTCTCTTGTTGGAGAATCGTTTCAATCGCTGCCGCGTCCATCATGTCGGCCTGGTACAGGCGCACGTTGTCGGCGATGGGCTCGATGGGCGTGAGGTCGATGCCGATGACCTTCCCGTGCGGTCCGATCTTCTGCGACGCGAACTGCAACCAACTGCCCGGCGCCGCTCCGCAGTCCAGCACCGTCAATCCCGGCCGCAGCAGGCGGAACTTCGTATCCAGCTCCTGCAGCTTGTACACCGACCGCGCGCGGTAGCCTTCGGCGGCCGCCTTCTGGCTCCACTTGTCGTTGGGAATGTACGGCTTGGTCATGGGAATTGAGAATGGAAAATTGAGAATGATGCAAGCAGCGCTCATAGTGCAGACACGTCATTATCAATCGTTAATCGTCAATTATCAATTCAATGGATGGGGTCTTTCTTGGGCACGCCCACGCCGCGCGGGTACTTCTTCGGCAGCGGCGATTGTGCCTTCTGGAAGATCAGCAACTGATGCTTGCGATTGTCCGGCAGCGTGTACGGATGTTGAGATATCAGCGGCAGAAACAGCTCCACCTGCGCGCGTTTCGCCGCGTCTATTTCGGTATCGGCTGCGTTGCTCTTCCACAGGATCACGTGACCGCCGGGCCGGACGAACGGGCTGCAGTACTCCAGCAGCGTGTTCGTCTGCGCCACCGCGCGCGAGAGGACGAGATCATATTGTTCACGATACCGCGCATCGTGGCCGAGCTCCTCCGCGCGTCCGGCGATCAGTTCCACGTTGCCCAGCGAGAGTGTATCCGCGATGTGCCGCACGGCGTCGATCTTCTTGTGCGTGCTGTCGAGCCCGGTGAGTCGGGCGTCCGGCAGGCAGACCGCCAGCGGCAGCAGCGGGAAGCCGCCGCCGGTTCCGATATCCAAGATGCGTACGGCCCGTTCGGTCGTGAGCGACGGCAGTACGTCCAGCAACGCCAGCGAATCCATCACGTTCCCCGTCCAGCACTGCTCCTCCGTGCGCAGCGCCGAGAGGTTGAGTTTCTCGTTCTCGGCGAGGAAGACGGATAGCAGATGTCGGAGGCGCTTTTCGTTCACATGCATCACGGCTGCGACGGCACGGGAAAGGGCGTGGTGCTGAACTGGAAATCGGCGAGATCCAGGTGCATATCCTTCGGCGCCACGGAGAAGATGTCATTCGATCCCACGTTCGATACCAGCAACAGGCCGTCCCACAGGTCTTGCGTCCTATTCGGGTAATTGACCGTCTTCGCGTTCACTGCGGCTTCGCCGTCCAGCCACACCTGCAATAAGCCGTTGCTCTTCCCTGGGGCCGTGTTCAGCTTCACGTGCAGATCAAGGGTATGCCATTTGCCGTCAGTGGCAAGGGAGGAGGTGGTGCTGATGTAATTTCGCGCGACGAGGGTTGTGTCGGAGAAATTTCCGCTCACCTCCAGTTTGCCTTCAGCCGTCCATCCCAGCAGGACGGACGCTGCCGATTCCTGCGTCCGTCCGGTCTGCATGCCGGTGAGGAGGCCGGGGAGCACGCCACCCTTGTGGAACGAGAAATCGGTGGGGAGGCGGAAGCGGTAGCGCAAGTACAGATCCGGTTGCGGCGTGAATCCGGGATTCACCCAAGTGACAACCCCGCCAAGCGGCTTGTCGTAGTCTAGCCAGAGTGAGCGCGTGCCTGAGTTCTTGGGGAAGAGGATGCGGAAGAAGGACTGATTGCCCTCCTCAGTCATGACTTCGACGTTGCCGTACGATTCCAAGGATCCCTGAATGGAGCGGACGTTCCAGAGGTTTTTCCAATCTGCGCTAATGGCCAGCGACAGGGGCAAGGAGACTTGGGCACTGGAACTAGAGGAGGAAGAAGATGACCGTGCCGTCGCCGAATTCTTCGAGGACGATGTTTCCACGCTGCCGCTCAGCATGGCGTACGTCTGCGTCGGCTTCCGCGGCTGCGTGCGGAGGCGGAAGACGATCTCGGCCATCTGCCCGCGGGTGAGTGGCTGCGTCAGTCTCGTAATGTCGAGGGGGATGGCATTCGACGATTCGAGGCTCGCCACAAATGCCTCGTACCACGGTCCGTCCGTCGGTGCGGCGTCGTCGGTCAGCGCGTTGACGATGATCTTGGATGCTTCCGCGAACGTCACGACGGTACCGGGGCGGAAGGTGCCGTCGGCGTAGCCGGCGATGACGCCCAGCCGCTTGCCGGCGCACACGTACGGTGCGAACCACTCGTCGCCCACATCGGGGAAGCACTGCTTCTCCCCTTTATTCTCCTTCTTCGTCTCCAGCAGGATCTTCACCAGCTCGGCGCGCGTGATGGGCGCATCGGGGCGGAAGGTGCCGTCGGCGTAGCCTTGAACGATGCCCTCGCTCTGCATGTACGCGACGGCGTCGGCGTGGACGTGCGCGGATGGGACATCCGAGAAGGCGAGTGCGGATACGGGGGCGAGGAGCGCGAGCAGGGAGAGCCCGCGGCGGAGGAGGGGGGTGGTGTGCATGAGGGAAGTATTCCGGAAGCTGTGACCTGCACAAGCTGCCTTTTGCATAAAAAAGTTATACATTAAAATCTTCCGCTGTACGAAGCGAAAAAAGACGTTCTACCTCCACGTGGAACCCCCTGATATTTTCCCGTATTTGATTCCCGTATTGAAGCCGTGTGTCGGAGGATTATCCTGTGTCCATGCCCCACGCACAACGCATCGCCGAGTTCCTGCTCTCCATCGGCGCGGTGAAGCTGTCGCCCAAGGAGCCCTTCACCTGGACCAGCGGCCTCAAATCGCCCATCTACTGCGACAACCGCATGATTTACAGCCATCCGGATGCTCGCACGTTCATCGCCGACGCGCTGGCCATGCGTCTCAAGACACTGCATGTGGAGCCCGATGTGATTGCAGGCACCGCGACCGCGGCCATCGGCTGGGCGGCGTTGGTGGCGGATCGTCTCGAATTGCCCTTTGTGTACGTGCGCGCCAAGGCGAAGGAACACGGCGCCAAGAAGCGCATCGAAGGTGATTTACCGGAGAACAGGCACGTGGTGGTCGTCGAGGATCTGATCTCCACCGGCGGCAGTTCCATCTCCACCGTTGAAGCGCTGCGCGACGAAGGTAAGGCATCGGTTAGCGACGTGGTCGCCATCTTCACGTACCAGTTTCTGAAGGCGACGGAAGCGGCCGGCGAGGCGGGCGTGAAACTGCATCCGCTCACGACGATCACGCATCTGCTCGAGGTAGCCCAAGCCGATGGCCGCATCACGCCCAGCGAGGCGCGGATGGTGGCGCAGTTCGTGGAGGATCCGCAGGAGTGGCAGAGGACAATGTGATGAAGCACGAATTTCGAAGCACGAAAAAGTTTCGGATCTCGTGCTTCGAATTTATCCTTAGAACTGCCGCAAAAACCGCACATCCCCCTGGTAGAACGCGCGCAGATCGGGGATCTGATGCTTGATCATGATCATCCGTTCCACGCCGAAGCCGAAGGCGAATCCTTGGTACTCGTCCGGATCAATGTTGCAGTTACGTAACACGTTGGGGTGCACCATGCCGCAGCCGCCGATCTCGAGCCACTTGCCCTCGCGGCTCTTCGAGAGATCGCCCTGCCAGGTCATATCCACCTCGAGCCCGGGTTCCACGAAGGGGAAGTAGCCGGTGCGGAAGCGGAATTCGGCGTTCGCGTCGATGAGCTCGCGGATGGCGGTGATCATCACGGCCTTCATGTTCGCGAGCGAGACATCCGGCCCCACCATCAGCCCTTCGAACTGGTGGAACATGGGCGAGTGCGTGGCGTCGGAATCTTTGCGGTACACCTTGCCGGGGCAGATCATGCGGAAGGGGGGCTTGTGGCTCTGCATGTAGTGGATCTGCACGGGCGACGTGTGCGCGCGCAGCAGCCACCGGTCGTCGGGTTCGCTCGGCAGGTCCAGGTAGAACACGTCCTGTGCGTCGCGCGCGGCGTGGTGCTTGGGGAAGTTGAGGAGATCGAAGTTGTACTGCTCGGTCTCCACCTCGTTGCCGTAGGCGACGTCGAAGCCCATGCGGCCGAATACTTCTTCCACCTGCCGCATGAACTCGGGAATGGGATGCAGGTGACCGTGCTCCTGTGCCGGCAGTTCGAGCGTGACGTCGAGCCGGTCCGTCTCGGCCAGCCCGGCATGCGCCGTCTGCTTCAGTGCCGCTGCGCGCGCGGCGAGCGCCTCGCCGATCTTCTTCTTCCACTCGTTCAGTTCCTGTCCCTTCTTCACGCGTTCCTCTGGCGCAAGCACGCCGAGTGATTTGAGCGCGAGCGTCATCGCCCCGTGCTTGCGGCCGAACAGATCCTGCTCCACTGCCTCGAGCGCCGGCTGCGAGTCGGCGTGGGAGATCGCGTCGAGGAAGCGA
>CAZTYD010000002.1:20233-21853 GCA_964618035.1 uncultured Candidatus Peribacteria bacterium | reverse complement strand
TTTCGGGGGGCGGATCATCGGAGAGCAGTCTAGCGAAGAAGTGCTATAGTGTCTGCGACTGCCCTCCTTATTTCCGTGGATGCATGAATCTCAGAGCCACCATTGAGTACCTGCGACGCATCCCCTTCGTGCGCGACGTGATGACGCTGCAGATCGGGAACGCAGCGGGGCTGGTCAACGGTCTGCTGGCATCCATCCTGTACCTGCGTCTCCTGGGGCAGGACGGCTACGGTGCCTACGCCGTGGCATTAGCCTTCACGGCCACCTGCAGCACCGTCGTGAACTGGGGGCAGGCGGCGGCCCTGAGCACCTTTTTCGCCGAGGAGTACGGCAAGCGCAGCCGCGACGGCATGGCGCAGGTGCTCGCGTACTTCGTCGCCATGACCGCCATCGCGGGCTGCCTCATCGCCTTGATGATGGGGGTGACGCCCATGCTGGCCATGGCGCTGTACGGCGATGCATCCATCGTTCCGCTGGCGCGTCTCTCCTTCGCGGTCATCTTCCTCAATGCGATTCCCAGCACCTTCTTCGCGGTGCTCCAGACGGTGCGAGAAGTGAAGCTGATGACCGCCATCGACCAGGGGATCACCGCCCTGCACCTGGCCGTCTCGGCCGCGCTCCTCCTCGCTGGCTACGGCGTGCACAGCGTCTTCGTGTCGCGGATCGTACTGCTCCTCCTCTCCCTGCCACCATTCCTCATGCTCTATCGATCCCGCGCCAATACGTACGGGCTACCACGCCTGCGCGAGATCGGCAGGGCGCGCCTGCACGCGATGCGCGAGTACTTCGTGCAGGGGTTCTGGATCGGGATCGACAAGAACGTCGGCAACCTCTACCCGAACCTGTTCTTCACGATCATGAGCACCGTGGCGCCGCGGTCTGCCGTCGGCGTCGCGCGGATTGCCTTCCAGTTGAGCGGCTTGCCGCGCATGGTGCTCCTCAGCGCCACCAATCAGATGGCAAGCACCGTGCTGCCCACCATCGCCGGCCGCGGCCACGCCGTCTTGCGCCAGACGTGCGTGCGTCTGCTCAAGCATACGCTCGCCTTCCATGCCCTCCTCAGCGTGGGCGCCATGGCCGTCCTCCCCGCCGCGATCCTCCGCCTGTACGGCGCCGAGAACGCCGTCGTCATCACGCCGACGCTGTGGCTTACGCTCATCTCGATCCTCTCCGCCTTCAACGTGAACAACACGCCCATCCTGCGTCTCTTCCGCAAAACGTGGGTATCGACCCTGTGGAGCGCCGGCAGCATCGCGCTCAGCTCGCTCGTTCTCTGGGGCATGCTACGCGTGCAGTCGCCGCTCGCCTCCATCGTCGCCGCGACTCTGGTGTACTACGTGGTGAATCAGGGCATCACCGCCTACATTTACGCGATCCTGCTCCGAAGACGGCCGTCCGGTCTTCCCCGCGGAGGCGGCGCGCGCGAACTGGCCGACTGATGCCGACGATCACCGGAGCAGCTGCGCCACCGCGCGGATCACCTAATCGACCGTCGTCTCCTCGATGGCGCGCTACTGGTCGGCCGACGGCACGCGCATTGTCTCTGCAACGAAAGAGGATGGTCACGTGCGCTGCGGCAGCACGAGCGCCACGCGCGGACCGGGCGGCGGCGGTTGTTCC
>CAZTYD010000002.1:15332-20133 GCA_964618035.1 uncultured Candidatus Peribacteria bacterium | reverse complement strand
GCCAGTTGCCGCAGGGGTAATCCGCCTGCATCCAGACTGCGGATAGAGGGGATCAATCGGCAGCCAGGATAGCGGAAACGGTGAAATACGTCGCAGACGAGTGTGAGATTACGGCTTCCGCGCCACGAGCCATAGGTAGTCCGTGCGATCGAGCATCTGTACGAGCCCACTCAAGATGCGGACGGCGATGCGCGCATGCAATGCTGAGGGCCGAGCCAGGCGCGCGACCGTTGCGGGAGACGAGGAGCGTGGCAGCTCAGAAACACGCCGCGGCCGCGGTTGGCGAAGGCCCAGGCGAAACAGCGCTTCGCCTGCCGGAAGATGCGATGGATCAAAATTGCGACTGCCCTGCGCCATTACAGAGAATCCCGCACCTCGCACTAAGGCGGGCAGCGTGCAGTCGTCGAAATAGAAGAGATGTTCCGGGTAGATCAGCGGCCAGTCGTCGCCCAGGCGGCGGGCCGAGAAGCCACGCAGGTTCGGCGTTTCGATAATGAGAATCCCGCCGGACTCGAGCGCGTCAAAAATCAGCGACAGGTCGCGCTGAGGGTCTAGCAAATGCTCGATGACATGAAACATGCTGACGGCCCCAACGCGTCGGTCGCGCGTGACCACGCGCAGGGTTTCCGCCGTCCCCCGTACGACGTGCAGGCCATGTCCCTGCGCGTAGGCGACTCCTCGTTCACTCGGTTCGATACCCATGGCGTCGTATCCTGCTTCGGACAACACCTCCACCATCAGCCCTTCGCCAGTGCCCAAATCGCAGATGATCCTATTTTTCGGCACGAATCTTTCCACGAAACGCAACCGATCCCGGCCGTTACGGCGTCTGCTCTCCAGCTTGTGCACATCGACGTGCGCGTCCCAGTCAGTGTCGTAGTACGTGTCGGGCAGGATCGCCTTCTCGGCCCACCGGAACCCACACTGCGCGCAGCGGCGCAGCGGCATCTCGCGTACCGGGCATGGGTCACCTTCCGATCCACAGAACAAACAGTGACAGTGTGCAGCGGGTACAGACATGCTCGCAGCGTACGACCTGAAAGCGACCGACTCAACGCAGAAGTTGGCTGATGGCCCTAATAACCTGGTCGACAGATGTCTCTTTAATGGCCTGTTGCTGTTCAGCCGATTGTGAGCGCAGCGTCTCTGCAACGAAAGATGATGGACGCGTGCGCTGCGGCAGCACGAGCGCCACGCGCGGACCGGGCGGCGGCGGTTGTTCCTCCGGATCCACCGGGCCCACGATGTCGACCACCGGCACGCCGAGTGCGTGGGCGATGTAGAGCGGTCCCGTATCCACCGAGACGAAGAGCGTCGCGCGCTCGATGAGCGCGGCCAGTTGCCGCAGGGGTAATCCGCCTGCATCCAGACTGCGGATAGAGGGGATCATCATAGTGGCGCGCTTGGTGATAGTTTCGTCGCGAGACGAGAACACCACGTGCATCTTCCGCTCATCGAGCAGGTAGGAGGCCACAGCCACGAACCGCTCGAGCGGCCATTCCTTCAACCGATTCCCCGCCGAGAGCGCGAGGATGGCGAACGGCGTGTCGCTGCCGATTCCCCGCTGACGCAGCCACACTTCCGCCGCATAGCGCTCGGCGCTCGAAAGGTAGATCTCGTGGCGGTACTGGACCGGCTGCGCGCCAATCAATTCCGCGATGCGCATATAGTGCACGTACGTACGAGTATGACGCCTGTAGGCGATAGGATGCGTGTGCAAAAAATGAAAGAAAAGGCCCAGAACGCCCATCCGGCCACCGCGCGTATGGATACGCGTGGGCGCACACGACCACAGGCCGAGGACGGCATTGAATGTGCCGGGCAGCACCGAGACGCTGATGGTGTAGCCGCCGAACTTGAGCGCCCACAGCAGGCGCAAGCGCCCCAAGATCCCGCGATACTCGGGTGCATCGACGGCGATGGTTTCGTCGATGCACAGATTGCCCTTGAGCACCTCCACCGCTTGCTCGAGGCAGAGAACGGTGATGCTCGCACACGGATCGTGCGTGCTGAGCGCGCGGAACAGCGGCGTGGTGCACACCATGTCGCCGATCTTCCCTAGTTGAATGATCAGGATGTGGTTCGGCCCCCTATGCCGCCACTTGCGGATCCACGCGCCGGCCATCAGGAATGGCAGCGCGAGCAGGGTGGAGAGGTCGATGAGCAGGGATTTGATCATGACGAGAGGGGACGGGAACGGATGAGCTCGATGACGTCGCTGGTGGAACGGTACTCCGTGTGGCGCGGACACAGCACGAGCGACGCGCCGATCTCGCGCAGTGTCTGGGCCTCGATGCATTCCTCGCCGTACTCCGATGAATTGACATGCACCTGCGGGCGGATCCGACGCAGCCACGGACGTGGATCGAGATCGTCGAACAGAAACACCGCGTCCACACATCGCAAGCCGGCAACGACCCGAGCCCGTTCTTCCCCGGGAACGATGGGCCGCGATTCCCCCTTCAGCGCGCGGACCGACCGATCGCTGTTCACCCCCACGATCAAGACATCCCCCTGCACACGCGCCGCCTCCAGCAGGAGAAGGTGCGCCACCGAGAAGAGGTCGAACACGCCGTTCACCGTCACCACTTTCTTCCCGTCCTGCGCCGCCGCAGCAGCATAGGCAGCCGCACCGGCACTATCGGTGAGAGGAGCGGAGGAAATCATAGCACGAGGTCGGCGAGAGCATGTAATCCCGCCACAGTATAGTCCGCCACAACCGCCTGCGGGTACTGCCCGGAGGAAATTCTCGCCGTCGGCGCGCCGATGGCTTTCCCAAAGAGCACATCGGAATCCTTGTCACCCACCATCAGGCAATCGGATGCAGCGAGGCGGGGAAATTCCTCCTGGAGGGACATCCACATCCCCACGGCCGGCTTTCGGCAGGGGCAACCGGCGTCACGCGCATGCGGGCAGTAGCGTGAGGCGGCGATCGTAATCCCTCCTTCCCCCAGCCGCGCCAGTACGCGCGCCTGGCACGCGTCGTAGTTCTGCTGTGTATCGCGTCCTTCGCCGATGGCACCCTGGTTCGTGACGATGAAAAACATCCATCCCGCGTCGCGGAAACGGCGCAGGCCATCCACGGCATGCGGGAGAAGATCGATGTCCCCGGGCGTGAGCACGGCTCCCGTATCGCGGTTGATGGTGCCGTCTCGATCTAGCAGGAGAATGCGTTGTGCCATGAGGCATGCATCATAGAGACGTCGCGCCCAAAAAAACATCACTCGCTACAGCGCACGCTCCAATTCGTCGGTGTTGACCGTCGCCGTCCCCTGCTTCCCCACCACCACGCTCGCCGCGCGGTTCCCCATGTCCGCCGCATCCTCGAGCGATCCGCCGGCCGCCAGCACGAGGGTCGCCACGGCGGCGACCGTATCGCCCGCACCGGAAACATCGACGACATCCGGCGCCAGGGAATCGACATGGACTACACATGCGCCTTTTTTACAGAGATCAATCCCATCCGCCCCGCGGGTGAGAAGCACGGGCCCGACGATGCCGCTCAGCATCGGCCCCATCTGGTCTGCTTTCCCCACGTGATTCCCAAGAAGTTTCCGCGCCTCCTCGCCGTTCGGCGTCAGGAGCGATGCGCCCGACAAATCCTCAGCCGTAAGCCCTGCACGCGGCTTGGGATCGATTACCACGGGAATCTTCCGTTTTTTGCCCAGGGCGATAACCCTCTTCAGAATTGCGACCGAGAGAAGCCCCTTTGCATAGTCGGATACGAGAATGGCATCGACGCCGCTCGCTGCCGCTTCGATGGCTGCCGTGAGTTGCCGCTCAAGCGAGGAAAGGAGGAGAACGGCCTCCTCACGGTCGACGCGGACTATCTGCTGGCCGTCATGGCTGACGACGCGCTCCTTGAGGATGGTCAGCCGCTGTGGATCCACCAGAAGCGTCGCCCTGATCCTCTGCTTCTTGAGCAACCTTGTGAGACGCTTAGCCGCGTCGTCTTTCCCGGTGAGGCTGATGAGCGAGACGCGCGCGCCGAGCGCCGCCAGGTTCGCCGCGCTGTTCCCTGCGCCGCCGAGCACTTCCCATTCCTTCTGCATCCGCACCACCGGCACGGGCGCCTCCGGCGAGATGCGGTCGATACGCCCCTGCACGTACCGGTCGAGCATCGCCTCGCCGATCACGAGGATGTTCAACGCCGAAAACCGATCCATCAGCTTCTTCTGCCGCTCGTACCGCTGCGGCTCCGCATGCCCCGAGAACTCGCGGCGGTAGCTGTCGTCCTCGCGGTGGTGTGTGGAGAACTCGATGATCTCGCTATCTTCCAACCCGGTGAATCGGTGGTCGTCGCCGGGACGGATGTGGATGAAGTCGCCCGGCTCCAGCGTGTACTCCTCGCCCGCCACCTCCATGAGCACCTTCCCGGCGGCGATGTAGAACACCTCGTCCTTCTGGCGATGCGAGTGCAGGCTGCAGCGACGGTTCCTGCGCAGCAGGAGCTTCTTGCCGCAGTAGTCGCGGTTCACGATCCACTGCTCCTCGCCCCACTCCTTGGACACGCGGTGCACGTCGGCAGCACGGACGACGCGGGCGGTGAACCGGTGATGGATGTGAGAACCGTCCATGGGATGACCATGATACAGAGACAACAGGGGCGGCGCATCATCCGCCCAGGAGGGATCGGGCGAGCGCCAGGTCACCGGGCGTGTCGATCTCCATGCAGAGCTCGTCGCGGTAGAACACAGCAGAGAGCCAGATCCGCTCGAGAATCCCATTCAGCGCCTCCTCTGCGTACTCCGTCGTCCGCCCGTCCGCAATGAGCGCATCAATACGCTCCATCCACGCCGCC
>CAZTYD010000002.1:15081-15322 GCA_964618035.1 uncultured Candidatus Peribacteria bacterium | reverse complement strand
TAGCCTGTACATCGGCAGGGAGGCGTACGCATCCTCACCGTCCACGCGCACGCCGATTTCGCGGACGCGCCCATCCGTCACCCGCGCCTTGAAGTCCTTGGGAGGCAACTCTCCGCCGTTGCGAACGAGGACGGCACTCCCCGCCTGCTGCGCGACGCGGCCCAGGAGGACGGAATCGAACAACAGATCACCGTGCAGCAATAAGACATCGTGTCCGCGTAGCGCATCGCGGCAGAGCCAC
>CAZTYD010000002.1:0-15070 GCA_964618035.1 uncultured Candidatus Peribacteria bacterium | reverse complement strand
AATACGAGTAGTTCGTGTCCGCGAAGCGGGGATTGTGCACGTAGGTGATATCGCGATGCGCCCGCGAGGACGCCTCGATCTTCTCGCGCCCGTACCCTGTGGTGATGACGGTCTGATCCACGCCGAGAGCCGCCACTGCATCGAGCGCACGCGACAGCAGCGGCACCCCTCCTACCGGCACCAACGCCTTGGGCAGGTCAGGCGCCGCTGCCCGCAGACGCGATCCCGTACCCGATGCGAGGATAACGGCTCTCATGCAATACGGAGGAGTAGAGCCTGGAGCGATGATTCGTCGAAGGTGTACGGATTGTTCGTCATCCTGCCAGTCGTGAATCCTTCCCGCACGATCACCTCCAGCCCGCTCTCGACAATGCCCAGCTGGGAAAGGCGCGTCGCCAGCCCGCTCGCCTCCATCATGCGACGAATGCGCTCTGCGGCATTCTCCATGGAATCCGCACCAAGCGCGCGACAGAACGCAGGGGCGCGCTCAGGCTCCGCGTCTCGATTGAGCAACAGCACTTCGGGCAGCGTGATGCCCACAGCCTGGCCGTGCGTGACCCCGAAGTGCAGCGTGAGGGGATAGGAGATACTGTGGCAAGCAGCAGTGCGCGTGTTGCTGAAAGCCAAACCGGCCTCCAGGCTACCCTGCAGCATCCCGCGGCGCGCGGCAGTATCTGTGCCGTCACGCACGACGGCCGGCAGCGCATCGATGATCCGCGCCACGGCCATGAGCGCGTAGTCGTCGGACACGGTGTTGCGGTTCCGGTTCCAGTACGCTTCGCACGCCTGCGTGAACGCATCCATGCCTGTCGCAGCCGTCATGGCCGGCGGGAGGGAATAGGTCAGCGCGGGATCCAGCACTGCCTCACGTGGAAAGAGCATGTCGTGGCTCAGTGAGTATTTCTTCTTCGATTGCATATCCCAGAACACGGCAAATGGGGTTACTTCGGATCCCGTGCCAGCGGTGGTGGGAACCGCGACGACGGGCAGGGACGGCTCCAGGTCGGCCGGCGCGTCGAAAATGTCGCGCGGCGGCACGCGCTGGCGCACGCAGAGTGCGGCCGCCTTGCCCAGATCAAGCACGCTCCCACCGCCCACGGCCACCACACAGTCGCACTGCGCGTCCCGTAGGACGGCGACTGCCTCCTCCAGGTCTCCCACGCTCGGCTGCGGCGCCACGTTCCCAATGCGCGTGACCCTGCGCGGCAACAACATCGCTTCCAGTCGTCGGAGCAAGCCTGACCGCTCCACGTGCCTAGCCGTGATGAGACAGATGTGAGTGGCAGCTTGCACGGCCGGCGATGCGGCCAGGCTCTCTACCGCACCCTCCCCGAAGCAGATGGCCGTCGGCATGACGTACGGGGCAGCCATTGTCAGGAACACAGGAAACGACTGAAATTCCCTCTCACTTCCGGGCATGTGTACTTATCCGACACGCGGCCGATGTGATGGTCGTTGCCGCTGCGCACCTTCACGTGCAGGAGGATAGGGCCGTCGCGGCCTCGCAGCGTGTCCAATGCGGCCGCGAGATCCGCGGCGGTTCGCACCGTCGTCGCCTCGCGGTAGCCGCAGGCCCGCGCGACGCCCGCGAAATCCGTGGTGACGGACACGGTCGGCTGCCCCTGGGTGGAGGAGTACGCCTCGTTGTCTATGATGACATGCAGGAAATTGCGGTATCGCCGGTTCCCGATGAACGGCAGGAGCCCCAAGTGCATGAGAATGGCGCCGTCGCCGTCGAGCGCGACCACCGTCTTGCCGGTGTGCGCAGCGCACCCGGCGGCAATGCCGGCGATCAGCCCCATCGAGCCCATCATGTAGAAATCCGGCGTATCGCGCACGGTGAACGACTCGCGGCTCACCATGCCGGTGGTCGAGAGGAAAGCCGCGTCGGGCAGCGCCTCTTTGACGAGCCGTACGGCGTCAATACTCGACATCTCGTACCGTGCTCCCGGCTGCTCGCGCATGGCGTACGGCGTGAACATCCCCTTCTTCGCGCACAGCACCGTCGGCTTGCCCGTCACGCGCGCCTCGGCGGCCATCGCCGCCAGATCCTCTCGCCACATGTCGACGCGCAGCACGCGGTACGGCAGATGGAACGTGCGGAAGTACTCCTCCATATCCCGCCCCATGATCCAGTGCTCCGGCGCGTCGGTGCCGTAGCCGCCTTCCGCCCGCCACGTGACGAGGAGCACGGCAGGAATATCGTAGATCTGATGGAGAGATGTGAGCGGATTGACGATGTTGCCGAACCCGGAGTTCTGCAGGAAGACGAGCGGCAGCGCGCCCGTGGCCATGTGCGTCCCGGCAGCGTAGGCCATGGCGTGCGATTCATGCGCCGGATTCACGTACTCCACTTCGTCCGGGTGTTCCACCGCATAGGCGATGAGCGAACTGATGAGCGAGCACGGCACACCGACGAAGGGAGCGATTCCCTCCGCGCGGGCGGCCGAGAAGAAGTCGTGCGGCGCGATCATGCAGATTGGAGGAGGCTCTGCACCTGTTCGTAGTCCTCGACGGAGTGGATCTCGGACCAGCCGGTGCGCGCCTCGAAGGTCGCGATCTCCGCGCCACGGTCGATCAGACGCTGTAGGAAAGCCGCCAGCGAGAACGTCCGCCGCTCCTCGTCGCTCAGCGTCTCCATCGCCTCGTTCCACTGACAGACCCCCTGCGGGTTCAGGAGCACCAGCCCCACAAACTCCGCCTGCGCCGCCTCTTGCGGCACATCCGTCCCGATCGACGCGGCTGTGTTGCGCGGGTGCCGCTCCAGCGTGCGCAGCGATGCGTTCGGCCGGGCCAGCGACACGACCTCGAACTGCTTGTGCCGGTACCTCCCCTCCCGCAGCAGCGGACTCGTGAGGATGACAATCGGATCCTCGCACTCGATGAATGAGCGCAGGTTCTCGTGCGACACCAGCACGTCGCCGTACTGGATGAGCACGCTATCGGCGAACTTGTCCGCCGCGACGGCAACGGAGTGGAGGATGCCGCCCCGCTCGTAGTCGGGCACGCGGCGCACATCGCCCGACGCGAGGTGGATCATCTCGCCCTTGTAGCCCGTGAGGACCGTCACATCCTGCACGCCCGCCAGATTGAGGCTCTCCACCACCCGGTCGATGAGCGGCTTGCCGCCCACGTCGAGCATGGCCACCGGCCGGTCGCGCAGCAACTCGGCCATTTTCCCCTCATGCTTCGGCGTACCCGCCGCCGGCACAATCGCGTGCACCGTCTTCGACGTCCGCAGGTACCGCTTCTCGTGCTCCTTCATGGCCATCATGCCCTGCAGCTCGAAAATCTCCTTGACGGTCGCAATCTCGCGCTCGATGGCCACCGTGGATTTCTCGCGCTGGATCGTCTCGAGCACCCGGTGCATGGCGCTGATGGACGCACGGAGGCACTGGTTGGCGTAGATGACGAGGTTCACCCCCAGCGTCCCCATCTCGTCATACGTAAGATCCGGGTAGGTGGTGGGCACGAGCACGATGGGAGCACGCTTGTTCCACGCACGCAGGAAGGCCCGGATCTCGTCGCCCGTCTTGGCCTTGGAGTGAATGAGGATGCCGTCGGCCCCCGCCTGCACGTACGCTGCGGCGCGTCGCAGCGCCTCCTCCATGCCCCACCCAGCGATGAGCGCCTCCACTCGCGCGATCACCAGAAAATCCTCCGTCTGGCGCGCGTCGTGCGCGGCGGCCAGCTTGCCGCAGAACTCCGGCACCGATGCCAATTCCTGCCGGCCGGGCACGAAACTGTTCACTTTAGGGAAGAGCTTGTCCTCAATCACGATGCCGGCGATGCCGGATGCCTGGTACTGCTTGACCAGGTAATGCACGTTGCTCGAATTGCCGTAGCCCGTGTCAACGTCGCACAGCACCGGCAGGCCGCTGGCGGTGTGCATCTCCTGCGCGCGTTCCAAATACTGCGTCATGGTGAGGATGTTCGCGTCCGGCACGCCGTGGCTGGCCGAGATCTCGAGCCCGCTCGCCCACACGCCGTCGAGTCCGTGCCGCTCGATGAGCTGCGCACCAAGACCGTCATGCGCCCCTACAATACGGAGGGGAGACGACGCCTGGAGGAATTTCTGCCGGAAGAGGGCGGCTTTAGTGGAGATGAGAGCATCGTACTGCGGCATCGGGCGGTTCTCAATTGAAACCGTCGCTTTCCGGGCCGTCCCCGTCACCCGAATAGCATGCAGATCAGCACCATTCCACCGCCGCACCCCGCCAGAGCGATTGCGCAAACTCCTTCCGCCAACGATACTCTTCAGGTGCATCTTCACAGCCTCCCCCGACCGATCGATCCCTCCACGTACGACCGCACGCGTGACGCTCTCAAACGAGCGTACGCAGGCGTACCCGGTGTGCGGGAGTTGGTGGAATTCGGGACCATACCGATTCCAGGGATATCAGATATGGATCTGTTCGTTATTGTGGAACCTGGCTGCCGCAGTTCTATGCCGAGTATCAAAAGCTTCGCGGAAGATGAGCAGTACGCCATGCTCCACAAGCAGTTCGTGTTGACGGAGGAAGCCTACCGCTCGCTGCACCTCATCGATCCGTGGCTGATCAACGCAACGCCTCTCCTGCACCCGGACACCCCCCTCGCGCCCGATGCGCGCGCGCTGAGCGAAGAGGAACACGTCATGCTCTCGCACCACTACATCCTGGTGCACTGGCTGCTGCCGTTCCTCATGTCGATCGGCGAGATCGCAGCGGCGGATGCGGTATCGGCGCGCGAATTTCTGGAGATGATCAAGGGGACCACCTATCAGTACCGGGAGTACCACCACGCCGGTCTCACGCCCACGGCGTCCGACCCCCGGCTCCCCGTGTTCCAGCACCTGCGGGAATCATGGTTCTCGCTCGATGGCGCGGCGCAGGAGCAGGGCATCGCCGAAGCGTACGCCGCGTTCCAGACGTCGGTGAGCGAGCTGCTCGGCATCGCGCGCGCGTTCTTCGATGCGTCGATGACGACGATGCCGCTGCCGAGCCGGCACCCTCCCCGGCACCCGCTCCACCGCCTGCTCCTGCGCGCGTATCCCAGATCGGTGATCCTCGACACCGGCACGCACGTCTTCGTGTACCAGACGGGCCGCACGGCAGTGGAGATCGATGCCCGCCTCTTCCGCTCGCCGCTCGGCCGCACGCGGTACGCAAAGACGGTATTCCTCCTGCCGCTCTCGCTCTGCGCCGTGCAGAACATGCACCTGTGCGGGGAGGGGCTCGTCTGCGACCGCTACCGCCGGTGTCTGGTGACGGACCTGGAGCAGGTGCCGCTGTTCACGCACCCCATCCTCCAGCGGCTTCTGACGCTCCGCGAGCGCACCGTGCGGCAGACGCAGCATGTGGCCGGAGTCAAGCAACCGTTCTACACCTATGGCCTGGGCGTGAATGTCAACACGCGCACACTGCGCGTGCGTCTAGGTGGGTGGTACGATGACCGCGTTGAATCCTGCATCGGCACGCCGATCGGCTCGCTCCTGCAGATCAGCGCAGCCCGCCTCGTCCTCCCCTCCGCATGACCCTGCGTCTCCGCCCTCTCCTCGTGAACCTCGGCGTGCTCTGCGGCACGCTCATGCTCCTCATCGTGCTTGGCGAAATATTCCTCCGCCTCGCAAACATCCAGCCAATGACCGAGCCGAAAGTGCGCATCCACCGGCCCAGCGCCATCCCAGGCGTGGTGTACGAGTTCATTCCCGATACGACCACGCGCGGGTTCGGCCGCGAGCGCATCGCCATCAACGCACTGGGATTCCGCGGGCAGCTTCCCGACCCCGCCAAGCCGCTCATCGCCGTTGTGGGCGACTCGTTCGCATTCGGCTATGGGGTGGGAGAAGACGAAGCGAATCCCGCCGTCCTCGCGCGACTCCTGCCGCGCGCCAGCGTGCTGAACACCGCCGTGAACGGCTACAACATCGAACAGGAGGCGCTCGTCTTCCGCGAGCGCGTCGCCCCTCTCCGGCCGGCGCTCGTCATCGTCCAGTTCGTATTCAACGACATGGATCCCAAAGGATACTTCGATATGGACGGCTTCATTCGCGTTGGCAAGCTGACCGAGGAGGAAAACCTCAGGCGGAACCGTGAGGCAATCACACGGCCGGGGCTCATCAATTTTCCCGGAAAGGTGTTCTTCCAAGAGCACAGTGCCATCTTCAATTTCGTAGAGCGTCACACGAAATGGTTGCCGTTCCGTCGGCGCACGCCGCTGATCTTCGAGGATCCGATTACGAGCGAGCAGCTGGCCTTCTACGAGAAATGGCTGAGCGTTCTTGTTCAAGCATCACCCCAAAGCAAGAAGCTCTTCGTCATCTGGCCGGAGCAGAATCTGCATTTGGAATCGCGTGCCGTCCTCACGCGCATGGCGAAAGCCCAGGGATTCAGCGTACTCGATCTCTACGACGTGTTCGGCGACGGATACAAGACGCTCCTGTGGGACTACCATCCCAACGCCGCCACGCAGCGGCGTGCCGCGGAGCTCATCACACAGGCCATCGACCCTTTCAACCTCCTCCCTCTCACTCCATGACCACGGCGACAAGGCGCGGCGCCTTTACGCGCGATATCCTGCGCGACCTGCAGCCATACATGCGCGGCCACGCGCTCGACGTGGGTGCCGGTACCGCCAAGTACGCACCCATCATCCGTGAACGAACCGATGCCTACGTGACGACCGACGTGGTGGCTGGCCCGCATATCGACGTGGTGGCAAACATTCACAAACTTCCATTCGAGGACGCTTCCTTCGACACCGTCGTCTGCACGCAGGTACTAGAGCACGTGCATGAGCCCTGGGTTGCGGCTGCGGAGATGCAGCGCCTGCTTCGCTCCGGCGGCCACGCCATTGTCACGGCGCCCTTCCTCCTAGGACAGCACGACGATCCGTACGATTACTACCGCTACACCCCCGCCGGCCTCGCCGCGCTCTTCCCGAACATGGACATCGTCGAGAACTTTGCGTATGGGGGACTGGGGGGTGTGCTTGCGGAAGCATGGAAATTCTCGCTCTGCAGTCCCTACAAGCACCCACATCCCGGTATCGTCCGGCGCAATGCACTGCGCATCGTCCAGGCGGTATGCCACGGTGTGGACCCCTACCTTCCTTTTTCATCCGTCTTCTACGCCGCATCGCTCGTTGTGGCACGCAAGCGCTGATATGTACTTCACCACCTCCTGGGACGATGGCCATCCACTCGACGAGAAGCTCGCCGCTATGCTCGCACGCCACGGCGCCACGGGCACGCTGTACATCACGCCGTCGCACCCTGCGGTTCCCACGCCGCTTGACCGCCCCGCCATCCTCCGTCTCTGCCAGTCGATGGAGATCGGCGCACACACCATGACGCACCGCGAGCTACCCGCCCTGTCCCCCGAGGACGCGGAGAGGGAGATCACAGGATCCAAGCGGTGGATCGAAGGAATGACGGACCGGCCCTGTACGATGTTTTGCTATCCCAAGGGGAAGTGGACCCCCGCCGTCCGCGCGATGGTGGAGCGCGCCGGCTTTCGTGGGGCACGCACTACACAGGTCTACCGATTCGCGTCCGACGATCCGTTGACGCTCCCGGTCTCGCTGCACGTATACCCGTTCCCGTTCCGGCCCGTCGCGAGCCGCCGCTTCGTGGATCCTCTCCGTTCGGCGCGACGCGCGACGCGGGACATGGGCATTGGCCTCCACCACTACCGCGGCTGGCTGCCTTTCGCCCAAGCCCTCTTCCGGCACGCACACGCGGCGCATGAGCCCTGGTTTCACCTGTTCGGCCACAGCTGGGAAGTCGAGCGCTACCGACAGTGGGACGATCTGGAGCAATTTCTGTCGTTCGTGGCCGCCTTCGACGATGTAGAGCACGTTCCCAACAGCCGTCTCACATGAGAATCCTCCTGCTCAACGATGACTTTCCACCCGAAGGACGAGGCGGCGGCGCCTCGGTGGTCGCGGCGCTCGCGCGCGGCTACCGCAATGCGGGCCACGATGTGCACGTGCTCACAGCGCACAGGAAGACGGAAAACGAGGAATCCGAGGTGGACGGCATCGGCATCACGCGGCTGGGGCTGAGCTACCCGCTGCGCTATCGGCCGTTCCGCAGCATGCGCAACGCCGAGGCCGATGCGAAGCTCGATCGGTTCTTCCGCACGCACGGATCCTTCGACGCCGCGCACGCGCACAATGTGCATACGTACCTCACCTACGAGTCGCTGCCGCACGCCAAGCGCCATAGCGGGAAGCTGATCGTCACCTTCCACGACGTGATGAGCATCGCGTACGGACGACTTGCGACGACCCGGTACCTTCGAAGCCGTCCGCCGCGCTTCGACTACCGCATCACGCTGCCCGATCAGATCCGTCAGGCCGGGAGAACCTGGAACCCGCTTCGCGGCCGCCGCATCCGCGCGGCGCTCCGCGTTGCGGACACGCGCGTCGCGGTCAGCCGCGCGTTGAGCGACGCACTCACGCAGAATGGCATCCCCGTCGACCACGTGGTCCGCAACGGCATCGATCTCACCGACACCGTCGCCGATCCGACTACCGTGCGCACGCTCCGCGCACAGTGGGCCATTGGACCCGATGAGCCGCTCGTCTTCTTCGGCGGCCGCCTGAGCGGCGACAAGGGCATCCGGCAGCTGTTCGATGCGTTCGAATCTGTCCGGCCGCGCACTCCCAGCGCGCGCATCTTGATCGTGGGTGACCGGGAGAAAGCCGCGCGTCTGCTGGCACAGCAAGACGAATCACGCCGTGCGGATGCCGTGGTCACAGGCTGGCTCGACCGTGCGGAGCTGCTCGCAGCCATGTCTTTCAGCCGCGTCGTCGCTACGCCCTCGGCGTGCTTCGATTCGTTCCCCACTGTGAACCTGGAGGCCATGGCGCTCGGCAAGCCGGTGATCGCCACGTGGTTCGGCGGCTCCTCGGAGCTCGTGGCCGACGGCGAGACGGGCTACATCATCAATCCGTTCGACACCCGTGCGTTCGGTGCACGGCTGATGAAACTCCTGACCGACGCTGCGAAGGCGGAGAGGATGGGCCACGCCGGACGCAAGCGCATCGAAGAACAGTTCACCCTGCAGCGGCAGGTGGAGGAGTATCTGGCATTGATGGACTGAGGGCCCCATCCCCCCTGCGGGGGCACCTTCCCCCGGCAGGCAGGCGGAGAGGGCGGGGCCCGTCCGTACCGGCCAACGGCCGGGCGGGGAAGGGCCGGGGATGGGGCCCTCACAGCAGCCACGGATCCTCCCCCGTCGTCAGCCTCGCCCAGCTGTCCGCCCACAGCGTTCCGTAGGTGATCCGCAGCGTGACCTCGTGCGTCCCTGCCGGTACGGGAATGCCGAAGAAGAGTGCGTTCGCGTACGCCGTCTTCACCTCCTCCCCGTCGATCGTCACGCGCCAGCCGGGCAGACGCGGCTTGTTAACGATAAGCCAGCTGTCCACAGGCGCCTTCGCCGTCAGTCGCAGTTCCGTCGACGTCTCGGACCGAACGGCAACTTCCACGTGCGATGGCTGACTCTCGCCCGCACAGGATCCGCACTCCAGGAAGGAATCGTCGGAGTACGCCGCGTCGCGTAGGCGGCGGATCGTCGCCTCTTCGTCCACACTCGACTGCACGGCGCGTGAAGGGCTATATGCGAGCGGACGTGCCTCGAGCTCGTATACGTGCACGGACGGCAAGTGATCGACCGGGCGCAGGTCGGCGACGAGACGGAACGGCGGCGGGAGCTCCCATGCACTCACGACGTGTGTGACGCCAAGCAGCGAGAGCAATGGTCGGCGTGCGACGAATGTTCGTATTTTCTTCTCGACAGACAAAGGCGCCGTTGCCAGGCGCTCCGCGGTCGGCGCAGGGGCAGTGTCGCTCCCGAGAGCCGCGAGCAAACGCGCCATTCGCCGCGGCTGGATCGGCTGGTAGAAATCGATACTGCGAACATCGAGGAGCGCCTCCATGTTCGGCACCAGGAGCGCGAGCTGGTACACCAACCGTTCGGACGCGTCATCGTCGTCAGACTGCGTCGCGCGCAGAAGGTAGTCGCTGAAGGCCGGCATCACAGGCATCACGAACGCATCTTCCACGAGTGCTTCCTGCATCGTCGCGCGGCCGCGCTCCACGAGGGCGGCCGGCACGCGCGAATGGTAGAAAAACAGCGGGGGAAGGGACGTGAGGACGATGAGGATCGGCAGCGACCATGGTAGACGCCGTACCGGCCAAGGCCGTTCCCTCAGCCACAGTCCGGCCGCAAGCAGCCCCAGGAAGGGGAGGGTAAATCGCGGAGAGAGAAGCGAGACAGTTGCGGCCATCTGCTCCCACGTGAGGGCGAGATACCGGTGATAGTGCGCGAGCGGCAGCCCCGATGTGCGGCTGAAGAGGTAGGTATCGAAGATCCACGTCATCGCCCCAATGATCTGCACCGACCACAGCGCAGCGACGACCGTGACCGCAAGGCTGAGCACGAAGAACGCAGCCGTGATCCATAGGAATGCGCGGCCAACCATCCTCCGCTGGCGCGTGAGTTCCCCGTGCTCCACCGCATCGACGACGCCGGCAACGGTGGTGGCGGCTGCTGCGTTGCCCAAGAGCAGCCAACGCGTGGGGGTGCGCAGGAAGGAGAAGAACGGCAGGTGTTGCAGCAGCCAATAGAACGGAGAATGCGGCAGGGCGATCAGGACGATGCACCCGAAGGCCGCCAGCGGAACGCGGAACCGCTGCGGGGCGAGTACGCCGACCAGGAGCAGCCCCAAAGCAAGGGATCCGAAGAAGAGACTACCCGTGTCTCCCGGGAGGAGCGGCGGGCGGAGGTAGGGAAACAGCGCTGTCAGGAGGAAGGATGGCTGGATTGTGCTCGCGCTCGCGGCAGCGACCGAGAGGCCGCCTGCCCGCTCGGACAGTTGTACGTATGCCAGTGCGGGCACCAGCTTGACGAGTCCGATGGCCGTACCGCCGATTACGCCTCCGGTGAACCCGAGAGAAACGCGGAATCGTCCCGCTCGCGGGGCTTGCCACGCGGCGTACAGACTCACCACGCCGCCGCCGACCAGGATGATCGGCAGAAAGTTGAAGTGTCCACCCATCCAGCCGTACCAGATGGCAACTACTAGGTGCACCCCCGACCGACATGGAGAGTTCTTCGCCTGCGAGAGGATAAGCAGCATGGCAGCGAGGATCGGCAGGGAGGACATGAGCGGGTAGTCACCATCGCCCGTCCAAAAGAACGCGCACGCGTACACGAGCCCGCCCACGAACGCGGCAATCGGAGAGTGGTTGCGGCGCAGGAATAACGCAAACAGCCATGCCCCCGCCGCCATGTAGAGATAGCACAGCCACGCGAGCGTCTGGAATTCATTGCAGAAAAGCCGTAGCACGTGCGCCACCGGATCGAGAGTGCCATACGTCACGAGCCATGGAAACCCGCGCCCGCTGTACGGATCGGCCAGCAGCGAATCGATGGAAAACGGCCGCAGCGCCCGCAGCGGCGGGTAATTGAACCCAAGCGTGTCGCCCGCCGCGTAGATCCAGTGCCCTGTGAGCACCGGGGCGTACAATGGCAGGAACAGCAGTGCGTAGAACCCCAGTAGTTTCACTGGCTCGGGTACGCGACGAAACTGACGACGGAAAGCGAGCAGGAGACTCATGAGCGGAGCGAGGAGAGTGTAACGAGAAACGGCGGAATTTCGAATTTCGAATTTCGAATTCCGTGCTTCATACTGCCCTCATGCTCCTCGGCAAGAAGATCATCGTCGTCATGCCTGCGTACAATGCGGCATCGACGGTGGAACTGACGTACAAGGACCTGCCGCTCGACGTGGTGGACGAAGTGATCCTGGTGGACGACTGCAGCACGGACGACACCGTTGCCATCGCCAAACGGCTGGGGATCACGGTGGTGGAGCACGAGAGTAACCTCGGCTACGGCGGCAATCAGAAGACGTGTTACCGCACGGCCATCGCGCATGGCGCGGACGTGGTCATCATGGTGCACCCGGATTACCAGTACGACCCGCGGCTCGTCCTGCCCATGGCATCGATGATCCTCAACGGCCCGTACGACGCCGTGCTCGCCTCGCGCATCCTCGGCGGCCACGCGCTCAAGGGCGGCATGCCGCTGTGGAAGTACGTCGCCAACCGCCTGCTCACCGCCTTCGAGAACCTCTTCCTCGGCGCGAAGCTCTCGGAGTACCACACGGGCTACCGCGCGTTCTCGCGCGAAGTGCTGGCGTCGCTCCCGCTCGAGCGCAATTCCGACGACTTCATCTTCGACAACCAGATGCTCGCCCAAATCGTCATGGCCGGCTTCCACATCGGCGAAGTCTCGTGCCCCACCAAGTACTTCCCGGAAGCCTCGAGCATCAACTTCCGCCGGAGCGTGACGTACGGGCTGGGAGTAGTCAGAGTATCCTTACTGTTCATGCTCCATAGATTGCGGCTGATAGAGGCTCCGCTCTTTCAAAGACTGCAAGATTGCAAGACTGCAAAAAAAGCCAAGATAAAGCCCAAAGAGCTGTCACCCGGATAATTTTGCAATCCTGCAGTCTTGCAATCTTTTACTCGGCTACAGATGACATGCGTCCAACCCCCTCTTCCTCAAATACTGCTGATGATATTCCTCCGCCGGATAGAACGTCTCCGCCGCACTGATCTCGGTCACGATATCCTTGTCCTGGAACCGCGGTGACCGCTGCAATGCCGCCTTCGATTCTTCCGCCTTCTCCTTCTGATCCTCCGAGTGGTAGAAGATGACTGAGCGGTACTGAGTGCCAATGTCCGGCCCCTGACGGTCTTTCGTCGTAGGATCGTGATTGTCCCAGAAAACTTTCAACAGATCGTCATACGACACTTGCGCGGGATCGTACGTCACCTGCACCGCCTCGGCGTGGCCGGTCGTTCCGGTGCACACGTCTTCGTACGACGGATTGGCGAGCGTGCCGCCCGTGTAGCCCGACACCGCATCGATCACGCCGGGCACCTGGCGGAACGTCTCCTCCACTCCCCAGAAGCAGCCGGCGCCGAATGTCGCTTTGTCCATGTTTTGATCATAGTCCTTTAGGATGAAAGGATCCAAGACTCCAAGACACCAATTCCCAAGAAAAATCCAAATCCTAAGAGAAAAATTGGGAATTAGCGTCTTGGAGTCTTGGGTGTTCGCATGGAACCATGCAGTCTTGCAATCTTGCGGTCTTCTCTCTGATACAGTCTTCCCATGCGTCGCCTCTCAGAACATACCATCCTCCGCATCTTCGAAATCGGCTTGATCATCAAGGCATGCGATGGAGCATTCGAGACCATTGGCGGATTGCTCTTGCTCGCTCTTCCTGTCCACACCCTTAATAGCGTAATCCGGGTGCTGACCCTCCATGAACTGAGCCAGGATCCGCAGGATTTTGTCGCCACGCACCTGGTGCGCCTCGCAGCGGCACTGACGATTCATGCGAAACTGGTGGCATCGGCGTACTTGCTCGCGCATGGCATCGTGAAAATCCTCCTGGTCATCAGCCTGCTCCGCAGCAAACTCTGGGCATACCCCGCGGCCATCGTGGTACTGAGCATCTTCGTCCTCTACCAGCTGCACCGTCTCATTCTTCACCCGACGTGGTGGCTCCTCGCCCTCACACTCTTCGACGGCGTCATCATCGCGCTCACGTGGCATGAGTACCGATTGCGAACGGTTCATCAGCCGTAGACGAACGCCATGGCATTCGTCTACGAGAGGACCTGATCGAGAATCCGTACGATCCTCTCGCCCGCCTTTCCATCCCACAGCGGCGGAATCTCACCCACCGGTTCCGATTCCTGTCCGGCGTACATGACGATGCGATGCCTGTCATCTTCCTTCGACAGATCGACCAGTTCGTTCGACCCGAGCTCGATCGTCACGGGGCGCTCGGTGTTCGGCCGCGCGGTGAAGCATTTCTTGCGCAGGTACGTCGTCTCTTCCTGGATGCCGCCGGAATCGGTGAGCACGAAGTGCGCATCCATCACGAGCCGTAGGAACGGCAGGTACGGCAGAGGTGCGAGCAGCAGGACATGCTCAATCAATCGATCGTACAAATCGAATTCCATTAGGCGCTGCTTCGTGCGCAGGTGCAAGGGAAAGACGAGAGAAATGTGCTCGCTCAACTCCACCAGGAAATCCACGAACGATCGCAGCATTTCCTCCTGATCCACATTCCCCGGCCGGTGCAGCGTGACGACCGCGTACCGATCGGGAAGATCGGATGGCAATGCGACGCGTCCGATGGCCGGCAGCATGCGGATGAGCGTGTCGATCATCGTGTTGCCCACCAGGTGGATCCGACCGTTCACGTTCTCCTCTCGCAAATGATCGACGCCGGACTGCTCGGTGGCGAAGAGGAAATCCGACACGCGATCGATGGCGATGCGGTTCACTTCTTCGGGCATCGATGCATCGAACGACCGCAGCCCCGCCTCTACGTGGCCAATGCGCACGCCAGCGTGCGATGCGGCGCGCGCGGCGGCGGCTGCCCCGTTCACGTCGCCGTAGACGAGCACGATGTCCGGCCGTTCGCTCGCGAAGAGCGTGGCGCAGGATTCCTCCACGCGCCGCTGCTGCTCCTCGTTCGTGCCGCCGTGGATGCCCAAGTTCACCTGCGGCAGCGGGATCTGCAGCTCGCGGAAGAAGATATCTGAAAACAAGGGGTCGTGATGCTGCCCTGTGTGTATGATGATGTGCTCGATGTCGCCGTTCGTTGACACGGCATGATGGACCGCGGCGAGCTTCACGAAGTTGGGCCGGGCGGAGCACAGGGAGAACAGGCGCATGGAAAAAGTATAGATGAAATCGTGTATGAGTTGTTGGTTGTTAGTTTTTAGTTGTCAGTTTCCTTCTTCCTTATCGATCGGCTTACGAAAAACTAACAACTAAAAACCAGCAACTTCCCCTATCTTCCTCATCCTCCCCTCCCACGTCATTCCCTCCACGCGCGCCCTCGCCCGTGCCGCCATGCGCCGCATCTCCTCCGGATGATCCATCGCGTACGCGATCTGCGAGGCCAGGTGGCGCGCGTCGCCCGGCTCGTAGAGCAACGCCGTCGATTCGTCGAGCACGTCGCGCAGCGGCGGGAGCGCGGCGGCGACCAT
>CAZTYD010000001.1:17700-22696 GCA_964618035.1 uncultured Candidatus Peribacteria bacterium | reverse complement strand
GCTTGCAGAAGCCTACTCCACGATTTTTACCAACTCAGATCTGGTCCGGTCCCTTGATTCTTTTGCATTCACGGTACGCAGATCTTTTTGGCAAAAATGAATTTGAAATGACTCTCGCCGAGGCCGAATTGCGCGCACGGCTCGATAAAATTCACGAACCGCCGCGAGAGAAATGGGGCGATGACGACGGATCTGATCCCGAAGCTTGGCGTGAATCGCTCGACCCAGATGCTGACGAAAAGCAAAGAAAATTGGACGAGAATATCCGTAGATCCGCTGGCTATTACGACTGAAAAAGGAGGTTGATGATTCAGTAGTATTCCGCGTGGCGCCAGAGTATGCCCAGCGGGACTGGTGCGATTTGACACCTGATTGCCGTCGCCGTTCGACGAGCGCGTTATGGGATTTTTCCTCTAATGGAAGGGATATAAGAGGAAATTGACACAAAATTATTTTTGGTATGATTGAAATTTATTACCTTTTCCGCATGCACGAATGCTTGCGCGCCGATGCCGACTGTCTTGACGATGCGGTTCTCTTACCGCGGGCGAAGAGCGGCGATAGAGAAGCGTTAGGGGAGCTCCTTCGCCGGCATGAGCCCAAGGCGCGCGACGGCCTGCGGCGTTTTCGCCTGCAGCCGGCTGACTGCGACGATATTTACCAAGAGGCCGTTTGCAGTGTCCTGCTCTCGATCGAGCATTGTGAGCCCGATACGCATTTTCATACGTGGTTCTCCCAGATCCTCCAAAGGCGCACCATGGATTTTTTCCGGTACCGAGGAGCCAAGAAGCGAGATCCTCGCCGCGAGGAATCGATAGGTCAATTAGGAATCGACCTGGTGGATGGTGGTGAGCCTTCCGATGCTCCTGCTCTGTATGCGGATTTCATGGGCGTGGTTGAACGGGCGGGCAAGTCTCTGCCCCGTACCGAGCTTATCGCGTTGATACAAAGTGCGCAGGGAAAAGATTATTCAGAATTATTCGCTGATTGTTCCGAGAGGACAGCGCGGCGGAGAGTGAACCATGCCAGGAAGGAAGTTGCAGGGAGGCTACCCGCTCTCTTGAGCGCGAACGGTTACGGGCACTTGATTCCCCTCATTTCCTCTGATAATCCACAATCAGCACGCCTTCCAGGTGATCCACCTCGTGCTGCACCACGCGCGCATCGAAGTGCTGTAGGTGGCGCTCCTGTTGGCGGCCTTTCTCGTCCAGGTACTCCAGCGTGATCTCCACCGATCGCGGCACCTTCACCCAGGTATTCGGCAGGCTCAGGCAGCCCTCTTCGTCGATGGCGGTCTCCTCGCTCCGCTGCGTGATGTGCGGGTTGATGAGCGGCGTGATCTTGTCGTTGATGTACGCGATGCACACGCGTGATTCGTCGCCGATCTGCGGCGCGGCGAGGCCGACGCCCTTGGCCTCGATCATGCTGTCTTTCATCTCCTCGATGAGCTTCAGCACCTTCTTCGTCACCTTGGCCACGGGTTTCGTCTTCCTGCGGAGGATGGGGTTGTCGGCGCCGAGGATGATGGGCAGAATTGCCATGGAGCTTGATTCTACAGAGAAAATCCGAAGCACGAAATTCGAAGCACGAATAAAGTACATCTCGAATTTCGTGCTTCGGATTTCGAATTTACGCAACTAATTGCTTCAACCCCGCCTTCTTCCTCAACTGCTCGATCGACGTGATCTTGTTCAGCTCGATCATCTTGATGATCGCCTGGGCGGCCAAGATCGTATCGGCGAGGGCGCGGTGGCGCTCGACGGGCATCTGCAGATCGAACTTGCGGCAGAGCACATCCAGGCTGTGGCGGAATTCCGTCGGGTAGAGGCTCTGGCTCAGGCGCATGCTGCAGAGGCACTCGGGCAGATCGACATAGCCCCAGCAGTACTCCTTCTCGCAGGTGAGGAACCCGTGGTCGAACGCGGCGTTGTGCGCGATGAGGACGGTGCCCTGCGCGAATTCCAGGAATCGCGGCAGCACCGTCTCGATGGTCGGCGCGTCCTTCACGTCGGCGTCATCGATCTTGTTCACCTGCTTGGCCTCCCACGGGATATCGCGCTCCGGGTTCACGAGCGACACGAAGGTCTTCTCCTCGCAGATGCGCAACGCGGCGTCGCCCTGCGCGTTCACGTGCGGCTCCACGCGCACGCCGGCGATCTCGATGATGCGGTGCCCCTTCTTCGGGTCCAACCCGGTGGTCTCCAAATCGAACACGGTGAGGGGCGGCAGTGCGGGCATGGAGGCTGACTATAGGGACGCGGCAAGAGGGGCTCTAGCAATTTTGGTTGACGCAGGGGAACGGTAACAAGCGGAGATGACAGGGGGAAGAAGATGAGGGAGTTTTTGAAGAAGGTAGAAGGCAGAAGTCAGAGGACAGGGAAAAGCGAGCAGTGAGTGGGTAGCAATTGGAGAATCCTGCCTTCTATCCTCTGACTTCTGCCTTCTTTCCATGATTTCTCTCTATACTCGTCGCATGTCACCTGTCATTCCCATCGCCACCGTCCTGCGCGAGCTCAAGAAGCTCTACCGGCCGCCCAAGAGTTTCCTGCACTGGCAGACGCCGCTCGATCTGCTCATCGCCACGGTGCTGAGCGCGCAGTGCACCGACGAGCGGGTGAATCGGGTGACGACGGCGCTCTTCGTGAAATTCCGTGAGCCGGCCGATTACCTGCGCGTGTCCGTCGAGGAACTCGAGCGCGACATACGGTCGTGTGGGACGTACCGCCACAAGGCGCGGTACATCCAGGGGATTTGCCGTCTGCTGCTCCAGAAGCATCGTGGCGAGGTGCCGCAGACGATGGAGGAACTGACCGCGTTGCCGGGCGTCGGGCGCAAGACGGCGTCCATCGTGCTCTTCGCGGCCTTCGGCAAGCGCGAGGGCATCGCGGTCGATACCCACGTGCTGCGCTTGTCGCGGCGATTGGGGCTCTCGGCGGCGAGGGATCCGCAGCGCGTGGAGGCGGATCTCCTGCGCGTCGTCCCGCGGCGGGAGTGGGGCGCCATCAATCCGCTCCTCATCAGCCACGGTCGCGCCGTCTGCACTGCGAGAAACCGCCGATGCGACCGGTGTGTCTTCGCGCGTGCGTGTCCGTCGTCGCGCGAACGGGGGAGGGAGGATCTTGCCTCCAGCGCCGGAGAAGTCGGTGGCAGCCGACGGAAGCGCCGACGTGATCGCTGATATTCCATTGGGAATCATTCGTGGTCTGATCCGTTCTTGATGCTATCGGCAAGAAGGCATTCGTCATGCCTTCCTTGTAAAGGCGTGTAACTCGGAGTTGTAATTGGTTGAGATGTCTGTAGGCTGTACCGTGCTTTATTCACTTTCCTTCTTTTTCATGTCCAAAAAAACTCTCGCACTACTCGCGGTGTCCGTCGTCGCCGTCGCAGCGTGCAACCAAACCCCCTCGGATACTTCCGATACCGCTGCGACGAGCAGCGATGCCATGGCGGCCGAGGAAAGCAGTGTCGACATGGCAGTCGGCAATTGGCAGGAAGCCAGTATGTGGACGGATATGCAAGGCACGTCCCTGAAGGTGGAGGATGGCATGCTGAAGAGCAGCAATGACGATACGACCTGGACCGAAGTGCCCGGCAATACGTGGAAGGCCGAGAACGGCTCGTGGTACAAGTTCGACGCGCAGGGCGCCGTGTGGGTGAGCACCGATGCCGGCCAGACGTGGGCGCCGGCTGAAGGCAACGAGTGGACGGCGGGCGGCAAGGCCTACACGCTGCAGAACGGCAAGCTGATGGTGTCGGCCGACGCGGCGGCGGAGGGCAGCGAGGCCATGATGCAAGGCAATACGTCGGATGAGACGTCGAGCCAGTAAGAATTGTGTGCTCAAACTAGAAGCGGTACGGTTTCCGTGCCGCTTTTGTTTTGATTCTCCTCCCTCTATGCCGCGCCGGTTCCTCGCGTTCCTCGCGCTCTCGTGCGCCAGCGTGATTGCTTGCAGCAAGCCGATCCCGCAGGCGCAGCCGTTCGATGCCGGCGCGCTTCCGCCGGGCGGCGCTCTCCCGGCTCCTATGTTGTCCAACGAGGATATCCTCCCGTCGCCCGCATCGCTCCCGCCCGGTCAGACAGGCTACGCCGCGTTCGATAAGTCGGAACTCGGCAACGGCCAGACCTCCCTGCTCTTCTTCTACGCCGCATGGGATCCGTTCTCGAAGGCGAACAGTGAAACGCTCGCCAAGTGGTACGCAGAACAGACATTTCCCATCAGCACCTACCGCGTCGAATTTGACGCGGAAAACGATCTGAAGAGCCGCTACGGCGTCACGCAGCAGAACACGTTCGTGCTCATCGACGGCCAGGGCGACGCGCAGAAGGTGATGAGTTTCCCGGGGGAGGAGGATTTGAAGGGGTTGCTGCAGGGGTGAGGAGTTTGTTGATTGGTTTATTCGTTATTGGTTGTTCCGAGTTAGCTTTTGACCGTACAACAGTACAATGATTTCTCGGCGGATCCCCATCGACCGGTGACGGCAGGAAACTTGCGATCCGGGGTTGGTGATCGATTGGTGACATTCGCCTCCCCTTGGCTCCCTTCCCGGGCAGGCGCGCGGGTGGCCGGGGAAGGGCCGGGGAAGGGGTCCCCTACGCCAGCGGCGCCGCCAATGGGAAATGCGCGTCTTCCCCGATCTCCTCGGTGAGGACGTACGCCTCCATGCTGTGCTCGCCCAGGTCGAGGCCCTGGAGTTCCTCCGCGGGACTCACGCGGAGGCCGACTGCCGCGCGCGTGAGGAACCAGGTGAGCGTGCTGGTGCCGCCGACGAACGCGCCTACGGCGACGACGCCGATGAACTGCGTGACCAGGAGACTCATGCCGCCGCCGTAGAGGAGGCCGTCGAGCGAGCCGACGGATCCCGCCTTCGTGGCGAAGAGCCCGACGGCGAGCGTGCCCCAGATGCCGTTGACCAAGTGGACCGAGAGCGCGCCGACCGGGTCGTCGATGCGGACGGCGTCGAACATTGGCGATCCGAGGGTTGGCCCTGGGGCGCG
>CAZTYD010000001.1:7608-17690 GCA_964618035.1 uncultured Candidatus Peribacteria bacterium | reverse complement strand
CGGACGGCGTCGAAGGCGGAGACCGAGAAGACGGCGATGATGCCGGCGATGGCGCCGAGGATCAGCGCGCCGGCGGCCGACACTGCGTCGCAGCCGGCGGTGACGGCGACGAGGCCGGCGAGCGTGCCGTTGAGGATCATGCCGAGATCGGGTTTCTTCTGGATAGACCACGAGGCGAGGAGTGCCGCGGCCGTGCCTGCCGCCGCTCCCAGCATGGTGGTGACGGTGATGTGTGCGATGGCGCGAGGATCCGCCGCGAGCGTGCTGCCCGGATTGAAGCCGAACCAACCCAGCCACAGGATGAGCGCGCCGAGCGTGGCGAGCGACACGCTGTGTCCTTTGAGGACGTTCGGACGACCGTCACGCGCGTACTTCCCGATGCGCGGTCCCACGATGGCCGCGCCGGCGAGCGCCGCCCATCCGCCGATGGAGTGCACGACGGTGGAACCGGCGAAATCATGGAAGCCGATGCCGGCGAGCCACCCGCCGCCCCAGATCCAGTGGCCGGCGATGGGGTAGATCAGCATCGTCATGATGACCGAGAAGAACAGGTAGCCGAGGAACTTCGTCCGCTCGGCGATGGCGCCGGAGATGATCGTGGCAGCGGTGTCGGCGAACACCAGCTGGAAGAAGAAGAACGCGGCGATGGGCACGTCGGCCGTCATCGCCGAGTACGACGACGCGTCGCCCGTCAGCGGCGGCAGGAAACCCGTCATGCCCATGAAGCCGTTGCCGTTCCCGAACATCAGCCCGAAGCCGACGGCGTAGAACCCGATGGTGGAGATGGCGATGATGCTGTAGTTCTTCGCCAGCACGTTCACGCAGTTCTTGGCGCGACAGAAGCCGGATTCCACCAGCGCGAACCCGGCGTTCATGAAGAACACGAGGAAGCCGGTGAGGAGCACCCAGACGGTGTCGAGGGCGATTTTGAGATCGGCGGGGGACATGTCCATGAGGCTGGAGGAAATGGGAAATAGGGTCGTGGGCCGCCCGTAGAGACGCCCCACCGGGGCGTCTCACGCGGCCGGGGCATCGGGGATCACACGTCGTAGTACCGGAAGAATTCGCTGGGTGAGGGCCGTTTCCGTTCGTCGGCCACCTCGGCGCGCTTCACGGCGACGAAGTCACGCAGGTAGTCTTCGGTGAAGACGCCGGAATCGATGAGGAAATCGTGGTCTCTCTCCAGCGCGTCCAGCGCCTTGTCCAGCGTCTCGGGTGCGTGCGGGATCTTCGCGAGCTTCTTCTCGTCCAGGTCGTAGAGGTTCTGATCCGTCGGCGCGCCGGGATCGATCTTGTTGCGGATGCCGTCGAGGCCGGCGAGCAGCATGGCCGAGAAGGCGACGTACGGATTGCAGGCGGGATCCGGCGAGCGGAATTCCACGCGCTTGGCTTTGGGGCTCTGCGAGTACATCGGGATGCGGAACGCCGCCGAGCGGTTGCGGGCGGAGTAGATGAAGTTCACCGGCGCCTCGAAGCCCGGCACCAGGCGCTTGTAACTGTTGGTGGTGGGGTTGCACAGCGCGCACAGCGCCTGCGCGTGCTTGAGGATGCCGCCCATGTACCAGAGCGCCATCTTCGAGAGACCCGCGTACTCGTTTCCCGCGAAGAGCGGCTTGCCGCCCTTCCACAGGCTCATGTGCGTGTGCATGCCGGATCCGTTGTCGCCGTAGATCGGCTTGGGCATGAAGGTGACGGTCTTGCCGTAGCGCGCCGCCACGTTGCGCACGATGTACTTGTAGCGCATCAGTTTGTCGGCCATGCGGAACATCTCGTCGTACTTCATGTCGATCTCGGCTTGGCCGCCGGTGGCCACCTCGTGGTGGAACGTCTCGATCTCGATGCCGGCGCGCTCCAGCTCCATCACCATCGCGGCGCGCACGTCCTGGTGCTTGTCGGCCGGCGACGCCGGGAAGTAGCCTTCCTTGTGGCGGATGGTATAGCCGAGGTTCGTCTCCTCGCCGTCGTGGCCGTTGCCGCAGGTCCACGTCGCTTCCTCGCTGTCCACGCGGGAGTGGGATGCGCCGATGCCGGCGTCGTAGCTCACGTGGTCGAAGATGAAGAACTCCGCTTCGGGCCCGAAGTACGCCACGTCGGCGATGGTGGATTTCCTCAGGAATTCCATCGCCTTGCGCGCCACGCTCCGCGGACTGCGGGCGTAGAGCTTGCCGCTGATGGGCTCGTGCACGTCGCACAGCAGCGACAGCGTCGGTTCCTCCGCGAACGGATCGATCATCGCCGTGGCGGCGTCGGGAACCAGGAGCATGTCGGATTCCTGAATCTGCTGGAACCCCCGGATGCTGGATCCGTCGAATCCTGCTCCACCTTCCAGTACATCTTCCAGCTGGTGAATGGGCTTGCTGGTGTGGTGGAGCGTGCCCGGCACATCCACGAACGTGAGATCGAGCACCGTGCATTTGTGTTTCTTCGCGAACGCGATCAGCTCATTCTTGTTCATGAGGCACGAGGGGAAAGAAGTAGTGCGTTCCCTTTGTGGCGCTTTGCGCAGATGGTTTCAAGAGGTTCTGTAGCGGTAATCTTACTTTGTTCGATAAAATTACAACACTAATGAGCATGGATTATCCCTCCCAAAGTCGTGCGGATGCAGGGTTGCATCCCTGCCGTCTTGCCGAACCGATTCCATTGTTGTTCAAATCGATAACGGCTTGCTACACTGGGTGAAGTATGGCCGCTGATCTCCACTTCGTCCTCCGCTCCATCGGGTTCGACGAGAAGGAATCCCACCTCTACTTGGCGGGACTCCAGCTGGGATCCGCGCCCGCATCGGATTACGCGAAGGCGGCGTCGCTCAATCGCATCACGACGTACAACACGCTGGAAGAGATGGCGAAGCGCGGGTACTTCACCGTGCTCAAGAAGGCGCGCGGCAAGTGGTACGCGCCGGTGGCGCCGGAGTACTTGGCCTTGGAGGCGCGCAAGAACGTGGCGGCGCTCGACCGCGCCTTGCCGGAACTGCGATCGCTGCAGGGCGTGAAGTACCGTCGCCCGATGGTGCGGTTCTTCGAGGGGTGGGAGGGCGTGCGCCAAGTGTACGAGGACACGTTGTCGGCGAAGACGGAATTGCTGAACTTCGCCAACTCGGTGGTGGTGCGCAAATTCTGGCCGGGCTACGACGAGGAGTACGTGGCCGAGCGCGTGAAGCGCGGCATCCGCCTACGCGGCATTTCCCCCGACGATTCGGTGGGCCGGCAGGTGCACGGCGAGGACAAGCAGCGCCTGCGCGAGATCCGGTTGGTGTCCGCCGCGGATTTCGACTTCACCAACGAGATCAACATCTACGATTCCAAAATCGCCATCTGCTCGTTCGCGTCGGCGCGCGAGGGCGATGTGTTCGCCGTGATCATCGAGAGCAAGGAAGTGGCCGAGACCCAGCGGCAGATATTCGAGATGGCCTGGAGGTATGCGGGAGCGAAACCCAGGCGCCTATAGACCGGCATCTCCATTTGCCGAGGCCATGGCGTTTGTTTCTTCCAGGGGAGCGGGTTTTCTACCCGCGGATGCCATGAGGTATTCCTCCGCGTGATCACCGGGCCGCCGAGGCCCGGGCAGCGATTGACGAATCGCTGCTGCGGATATTCATTTTCATTTCGATGGTTTGGTCGTGCATGGTATTCCATTGCTACCCGCTTATCGCTTATCGCTGTCTTCTGTCTTCGATCTCTGCCCGCTCGTCGCCATCGCGTCTCAATCTTGTGCTCACGCCTCTTCTGCGGGTCTCCTCTCCTTGCTACAGTGCTCGGCACGCTATGTTCCCGCGTCGGTCACGTGCTGCGTCCGCATCGGCATCTCGCTTGCAGGGGCAACTCTCGTTCGTGGTGCCCGAGCAGGAGCCGCGGCGGCGGATCTGGATACCATTGCTGTTCGTTGCCGCGAGCGCGGTGGGCGTCGCGTTCTTCGCCGTACCGGGCGCGCCGGATGCGGTGCGCGGGTTTCTGGGCGGGGAGCAGGCGCGCGAGAATCGCGTCCTGCGGCCGGGCGATCTGCTCGCGTCGCTGACGGGCGCGAAGCGCGAGGCCGACGCCGATGTGCCTGCGGAGGCGCCGGTGAACCCG
This sequence comes from uncultured Candidatus Peribacteria bacterium, assembly GCA_964618035.1. Taxonomy (GTDB): domain Bacteria; phylum Patescibacteriota; class Gracilibacteria; order Peribacterales; family Peribacteraceae; genus JAQBQQ01. Next base: position 13,620 of record CAZTYD010000001.1, on the reverse strand, counting down.
TACAACAAGCATGGCATCTACCTTGCCGCGGGCAACGCGGCCGACGCGAACTTCTTCGGTGCCGCGGTCGACGCGCTGCAGGCGAGCGGCGGTTCGGCCGTCATCATCGACGTCAAGGGCCCGTTCGTGTACCTCAAGACCGACGCGGCCATCGCCAACGAGATCGGCGTGGTGCATCCGCTGTACGATCTCGCTTCCGTGGTACGCACCGCGCACGCTCACGATCTGTACACCATCGTCCGGTTCGTGTCGCTGAAGGATCCGGAGTTCGCGGCGAAGGTGCCGGACGCCCGTTTGCGCAATCCGCAGACCGGCGAGAGCGTGGGCGACGTGTGGGTCGACGGCGCGCACCCGACCACGCTGGAGTTCAACCGCCAGATACTGCGCGACGTTTTCCGCTCCGGTGTGGACGAGGTGAACTTCGATTACATCCGCTACCCCACCGAGTACGCGCAGGAGGGCATCGGCCTCTCGGGCGAGGAGAAATCGAAGCACATCATCGCGTTCCTCAAGATGGCGCGCGCGGAGCGCGACGCGGTGAACCCCAAAGTGAAGCTCGGCATCAGCACCTACGCCATCACCGGCTGGATGTACGCGAAGGGCGTGGAGTGGGTGGGGCAGGATTTCGTGGCGATGGCGCCGTACGTCGACGTGATCTCGCCCATGGCATACCCTGACACGTTCGATGCCGGCGGCTACTACGATCCCGATCGCGATCCGCGCAGCCGCATGTACTTCCTCGTCTTCCGCACCATCACCGGGTACCGTGACCTGCTGCCGCCGGAGCACCGGTACAAATTGCGCCCGTGGATCCAGGGCTACGCCGTCGACGTGCAGGACGTGCAGGAGGAAATCGACGCCGTCTACGACGCCGGCGCGTGCGGCTACACCGTGTGGAACGCGGCAAACCGGTACGACAATACGTTCGCCGCGATGAAGACGCGGCCGTTGCCGCTGCAGTGCCATTAGGGAAGTATGAAGCATGGAGTATGAATCATGAATTATGGGTGTGTTTCCATGCTTCATGATTCATCATTCTTCCTCCATCGATTCTCTTGCCTCCCCTCAGATCCCTCTCCTACCCTCCTCGCATGCGACAGTACCTCGATCTTCTGCAGACGGTTCTCGACACGGGCCAGAAGAAAGACGACCGCACCGGCACGGGGACGCTGAGCCTGTTCGGGTACCAGATGCGGTTCAACTTGGCCGAGGGGTTTCCGCTGCTCACGACCAAGAAGCTCCACACGCGGTCGATCTTCCATGAGCTGCTCTGGTTCCTGCAGGGCGATACCAACGTGGCGTACCTGCAGGAGCGGAACGTCACCATCTGGGACGAGTGGGCGACGGCCGAGCAGACGGCGAAGTTCGGGCGGCAAGAGGGGGATCTCGGGCCCGTGTACGGGCATCAGTGGCGCAACTTCGGCGCGACGCTGCGGCCGGACGGAACGTACGAGCGCGACGGCGTGGATCAGATGGCGCGGCTCGTCGATGGCCTGAAGAATAACCCGAACAGCCGCCGGCACATCGTGACGGGGTGGAACCCGAAGGAGGCCGACCAGGTGGAGTTGCCGCCGTGCCACACGCTGTTTCAGTTCTACGTCTCAGCGGATAAGAAGTTGAGCTGCCAGCTCTATCAGCGCAGCGCCGACATCTTCCTCGGCGTGCCGTTCAACATCGCCAGCTACGCGCTGCTCACGCACATGGTGGCGCAGGTGTGCGGGTACGGCGTGGGCGATTTCGTGCACACGCTGGGCGACGCGCATCTCTATGTGAATCATCTGGATCAAGCCAGGGAGCAACTGACGCGCGCGCCGCGCGCGCTGCCTCAGCTCAAGCTGAATCCCGCAGTGAAGGATCTGTTCGCCTTCACGTTCGAGGATATTGAAGTCGTCGGGTACGATCCGTGGCCGAGCATCAAGGCGCCGATTGCGGTGTAACTTGCTCAATTGCTGATGTGTAAAATTGCTCGCAAGGGATTTTCAGGATGATTCATTCGCAATTTCACAATACGATGAAGATACTTTTCCTCTTCGCCAATGATTTCTTTGGTCGTTGCAGTATCGGAGAACAACATGATCGGCGACAGCACTGCGCCGAACCATGCGATTCCATGGAATTTACCGAACGACATGCGGTTCTTCCGCGCGGTGACCAAGGGCAAGCCGATGATCATGGGGCGCAAGACGCTCGAGATGATCGGCCGCGTGCTGCCGGGGCGGCGGAGCATCGTGGTTACGCGGCAGGAATCGCTGCCGTTTCCCGGCGCCGAGCGCGCGGGCTCGATGGAGGAGGCGGTCGCGCTGGCGAGTGAGAATGATCCCGAAGAGATTTGCGTGATCGGCGGCGGCGAGATCTACCGGCAGGCGCTGCCGTTCGCGCAGCGGATCTACCTGACCCGCGTGCATGCGACGGTGCAGGGGGACACGACGTTTCCGGAGTTGGATCCGCGTGAGTGGAAAGAAGTATCGCGCGAGGAGCATTCAGCTGATGCGGAGCATCAGCATGCGTATACCTTTCTCGTATACGAGCGGAAGAAATAATTTCCCCCAACAGAGCGGGCCTTCGGCCCGCGGTTGTGAGGATATGCACGTCGACCGCAGGCAGGTATGCCTGCTCCCAATGATGAAGGATTGTGGGAGAAACAGATGATCAAAATAATTGAGTTTCTCTCTTGTGTGGGAGGGAAACAGAGAGTTTGCTGAGATCGACATTCTCGTGTCTTTTCATTCCGCGTTTCCATTCCATACTGCAGCCATGAGTCCAGAGATCACACCAGAGGCATTGCCGCAGTATCCATCAGCCGATGTGCAAGCACAGCTGGCCTACGAGAAACAAGAAGCGGCCGCATGCGCCCGTACGGTGGGCGAGTACACGCAAGAGCTGCACGCGCGGGCCGAGGCGCTACTCGCGCCGCAGGACGACGTGGTATCGACCGCCGATGTTCAAGAAGGCGATGAGCCTGCAAATTCGCATCCTCCGCGCGAAGCGCCTGCAGGTGATGAGCTGGCGGTACTAGAGTCGTCGATGCATCAGGAAAAAGATTTGGCTGAGCAATTGAAGAATGAGGCCATCGCGGCGCAGGGCGCCACGGCGGGAGCTGAAAACCTGGCGATCGATCAGGGCTTGGACCCGGGCACGCTCGGTATGGCGCAGCTGAATGGCGGGGATGGGACAATCGTCCTTAATCAGCATCTACTGACACAGGTGACGACGGAGGATGGCCGGGAGCAATTCACCGACACCGTCGCGCACGAGCGAGCGCATGCGAACGATCAGAAAGCGATGGAATCGATCATCATCGATACGACTGGTGCCAAAGACGGTTGGTACCTGAATGAAGCTCATTCAGAATTCAGCGGACGCAAGGCTGTTCGCCAAGACAAGTCCGCGCGCCGCGAGGGCCAGCCCCACGACTACGCAGAGGCGCAAGATACGGGATTGAAAGTGCTCAACTATGTCACGGAGGCAGAATTCAACACGGCGATGGCCGAGGGCGATACCGAAGGCCTGCAGACGGCGGTGTGGGAGGCGCGGCTGGTGCGCGGCGAAATTGATGTGGATGAATTGATGCGCCAGGGGGCCGAGCTCGGTGAACAGCAAGAACAAATTGCCGGACAGATCGCGGTTCGACATATGCAGGAACAATTGAGAATGGCGGCCTAGCAATTTGCTCACCGCACCAAATCCAAAAACTCCTGCCGCGTGCGCGCGTCGCTCTTGAAGTTGCCGCGCACGTGGCTGGTGACGGCTTGACTGTGCTGCTTCTCCACGCCGCGCATCATCATGCAGAGGTGGTTGGCCTCGATGACGACGCCGATGCCTTTGGGCTTAAGAACGCTATCTAACGCGTCGCAGATCTGCTGTCCCAATCGTTCCTGCACCTGCAGCCGCCGCGCGAACATGTCGACGATGCGGGGGATCTTGCTGAGGCCGATGACCTTGCCGCGCGGGATGTAGCCCACGTGCACCTTGCCGAAGAACGGCAGCAGGTGGTGCTCGCACAGCGAGTAGCATGCCGTCGGTGTCGGTCGGATACAGCGCGCCGTTCACGAGCGTGTCCAGGTTCTGCCCGTAGCCGGACGTGAGGAACTGGAGCGAGGCGGCCGCGCGCTTCGGCGTGTCGCGCAGGCCGTCGCGGACGGGGTCGTCGCCGGTGGCGGCCAGGAGCTGGCGGTAGAGGTCGTCGAGCATTGGAGATATCTTTACAATATTATTATTAATATGTAAATCGCTTCTCTGGCTATTTCCCTGCTGCGGTGAGCGCTGATTGCACCAGTGTTTCGAGTACGTCGTACGCCTGCGCGCCACCGATCTCCTGGATGTTGCCGGTCTTGCGGTTGATGAGGAAGCTGGTGGGCGAGCCGCTGATGTTGAGCGCGTCGGCATTCTTGAGTGCCTGCTGCACCGCTGCCTCGTGCGTACGCATGCCCAGGCAGGTGGTGAGCGTATCGGCGTTGATGCCGGCCGCCCGCGCGGCGGCGGCCATGTCGTAGACGGTCTGCGCGTGCGCGGCGTCGAGGAATGCCCAGAAGCTCTTCTGCCCGCCCTGGTCCGCGGCGCACTCCGCCGCCTCGGCGGCACCGGCATCCTGCGGGTACAGGGAGTTCATGGGGAAGTGCCGGAACGTCCACTGCACGTCGTCCGGGTACGTGGCGAGGAGTTTCTCCATTGTCGGGGTGAACTCTTTCGAGAACGGCTCGGTGACGCCGCCGTACTCCACGATGAGCAGCGTGGCGCTCTTCTTACCGCGCGAGTGATCGCCGGCGACGGACGAGGGGATGACGGGCTTCGCCTCTGCCGACGATGAGGCGGGCGGCTGCTTCGGCGCGGGCGGCGTCCTGCCCAGAATCGCATCGATGCTCTTCGCGAAGGTGGAGAGCGGGTACGCTCCCGACACGACCGTCTGCTTACCTGTGGCATTCTCCACGACGAAGCTCGTCGGCGTGCCGTTGATGCCCTTCGGCATCGTCGCGGTGATGGATGTCTGCACGTCGCCGCGGTGCAGACACTGCTGGAACGCGCCGGCCTTGAGTCCGATCTTCCCGGCCCATCCGGCGAAATCCGGCTTCTCCCAGGTTTGCCTGAACAGCGAGTCGGTCATTTTCCAGAAGGCGGCATCGCCGCCCTGCTCCGCGGCGCACTCGGCGGCCGCGGCCGCATCCAGCGCGTACGGGTGGATGCTGGTGAGCGGGAAGTGCCGGTACGCCACGTTCACCGTCCCGCGGTACCGCCGTACCAGCTGCTTCATCGTCTTGTGGTGTCGTTGGCAGAACGGGCACTCGTAGTCGGTGTAGACGATCACGCTCACCGGCGCATCCTCTTTGCCGAGGATGTGATCCTTCTGCGGGTCGAGCGCCGGTGCCGATTGCAATTGCTCCGGAGGAGTTGGTGCCGGGGCGCTCCGCGCGAGGCTCGTTACGGGGAAGCAGATGCCGAGCGAGAGTGCAGCCAACAGGAACGAACGTGATGAATGGTTCATAGAGAAAGAAGGAACGTGGCTAGTGTAGCCGGTTCGATCGCCGTCAGGCTAATCGCCATTCGGATTCAGAGGGCGATGTCCGTTTGCGTCACTTCCTGTTGCCGCACGTGTGCGGTGAGTGCTTGCCACGTCTGTTGGAGCGTGGGATGACGGTCCATTGCCGGTGCAAGATCCATCAGCGGTTGCAGCACGAATCGGCGTTCGTGCATGCGGGGATGGGGAATGTGGAGATCAGGCGTATCGACTGTCTCGTCGCCGTAGAGGAGCAGGTCGAGATCGATGGTGCGCGGCCCGTCGCGGAAGGGCGTGGCTTTGTGCAGATCGTGCTCGATGCGCTGCAGGGCGGCGTGGATGGCTGAGGGGGGTTGATCGGTCTCGACGCAGGCGACGGCGTTCAGGAAATCCGGCTGATCGGCGTAGCCGACGGGCGTCGTGCGGTACACCGGCGAGAAGCGGATACCCGGCCACTCCTTTCGCAGCAAGTCTGACCCGACGCGGAGATTCCGCTCCGGGTCGATGTTGGAGCCGAGGGC
>CAZTYD010000001.1:0-7598 GCA_964618035.1 uncultured Candidatus Peribacteria bacterium | reverse complement strand
ATGTAGACGGGAGTGATGGCGGTATGGTAGGGGAACCCACGGTGCTCGGCACGCTTCGAAGAATGAGCTCTCTTCGCTCACCTCCACAACACAACAGACATTGTCATGCGGAGGTGCGTTGTGTTCCAGAGCTTCCTCCCGGATTCCTCTCGTCGTACTCCCTCCCGGAAAGCCACGAAGCAATGACGCTGAGAAGCAGCACCGGCAGTACCACATGCCAGCTAAGAGATCGAAGTCGGATGGCACCCGGGTGGTGATCATTCCCTCGGTGTCGTGCTTCGTGGCTTTCCTGTTGGCCATAACGGTAGATCTAATGGATCGGTCATGCAGCATCACAACGCTCCTCAGCCTGACACGGGAGAGCTCGCCCTGAGCAGGTGAAGCGGAGTCGAAGGGCACCCCAGCGTGACACCTTTGGTCATCCCCCACTCCTTGCCGGTTGTTTCATGGCTTTCACTCCCGCTCGCATCATTACGATCGGATGCCGGAGGGCGAAGCGAATGATGTCCGATTTGCGGACGCCGCGGACATTGCCGCCCGCCTGCTTGCGGCGGCGGTACTTGCGGATCATGTCGGCGAGCGCGTGGACGAGGTTCTGGAGCACGCGCCAGCGGTCGGGGCCGTCGGGGAGGGCGGCCAGCAGCCGCTCGAAGCACGCGAGGCGGTCGGCGAGGCCGGCGCCGAGGCGGTCGTTGCGCGTGGTGGCGCCGTCTTCGTGCACGCGGAAAGTGCCGAGCTCCTCGGCGACGAAGGCGATGTCGCTCAGGAGGAGCATGCGGATCCAGTACTCGTAGTCGAGTGCCTGCTGCATCGTGGCATCGAATCTTCCCACTTGTTCGACAATACTCCTGCGCAGCAGGACGAAGCTCGGCTCGCCGATGACATTGGGACGCAATCCTCCATCGGACCACTCCAGCAGAAACGTTCGTCCGGGGTGCTTGCCGGGTGCAATGTTCGCTCGCGCATCCCGTACTTCCTGGTAGATGGGCTCGATGGGGATTGCATCTTCGTCCGTCCGGTAGCGGTGGTTTACCGCGACGAGACCGACCGATGAATCGTGCTCGATGGTGGCGAGAGTTTTCTCGAGGTACGTCGGATCCCACGCATCATCCTGGAAGAGGAACTGCACGAACGGCGCCGTACCGAGCGGTAGGCACGCGTTCCAGTTCCCGCCGATCCCGCGGCGTTTGGTGTTTTTGATAAAGTTGATGCGTGCGTCGTGCAGGTACGGCTCGATCATCGCGCACACGTCGGCGCGCGAGGCGTCGTCGTGGATGAACAGCTCCCAGTCCGTCATCGTCTGCGCCACTGCCGATCGGATCGTCGCTTCGAGATGGTCGGGCTTCGGTTCGAATGTTGGAACGAGGATCGTGACGCGGGGAGGCATGCGGTGAGTTTATAGTTTTTGGTTGTTTGTTATTAGTTTTTTTGCACAAGTCGGAAAATCGATCGCTTACGAAGCAGGCTACCAACTAATAACTACCAACTATCAACTCGTCTACCGAACGATCACCTTCGCATCCAGCACCACCGTGCCGTTCTCGTCGACGAACACGGGGTTCAGGTCGAGCTCGGCGATCTGCGGGCAGTCGGTGATCAGATCCGAGATCGTCATGACGATGCGCACCAGCGCGTCGATGTCGGACTGCTGCTTGCCGCGCATGCCCATCAGCAGTTTCCACGAGTGGAGCTCCTGGAGCATCAGGTACACTTCCTTCTCCTCCACCGGCGTGATGCGGAACGCGACGTCGTTGAAGAGTTCGGTGTAGATGCCGCCGAGGCCGATCATGATGAGATGGCCAAAGGAGGGGTCCTCCGCGGCGCCGACGATGAACTCGTTGCCGGCGGGGAGGAACTTCTGGATCAGCACGCCTTCGAGGTAGAAATCCTCGTCGTACTCATGCACGTTCCGGATGATTTCGTCGTACGCCCTGCGCACGTCCTCCGGGTTCATCAAGTTCGCCCGCACGCCGCCGATGTCGGTCTTGTGGGCCACGTCCGGCGAACTCACTTTGGCCACCACGGGGAAGCCGATCGTTTCGGCGAACTCCACGGCTTCCTGCACATTCTGCGCCAGTGCCTGCGCCGGCGTGGGGAGTTCGTAGAGAGAGAAGAGTTGTTTGACGATCTCGCTGCTGATGAGGCCTTTCTGCCCTGCTAAGAGTAGATTCGCCTTCTGTGCGCGATCCTGTGGCCGTGCACGTTTCATTTCGGAGTGTCCGACGACAGGCGTCTGCAGGTGCTTAAGTGCGCGCACGGCGTGCTCCGGCGTGGCGAAGTTCGGAATGCCGTGCGCCTGCAGCACGTCCACCGCCTCGCGCACGCTCTCGCCGCCCATGAAGCTCGCGACGATGGGCATGAGCGGGTAGTGCCGCGTGCCCTCGATCACCGTCTTGGCGATCTCGAGGCACGGCGTCATCACCTGCGGCGTGAGCACCACTACCAGGCCGTCGATGTTCTCGTCGCGGCCGCACGCCTCCACCGCGTACGCGTAGCGGTCGGCCAGCGCGTCGCCCAGCACGTCGATGGGGTTCTCCACGCTCGCGGCGCGCGGCAACAGCAGGCGCAGCGACGACTTGTGCTCCATGTCGAGCGCGGCGAGAGTGAGGTTCTCCTTCTCGGCGGCATCGGTGGCGAGGATGCCCGGGCCACCGGCATTGGTGATGACGGCGATCTTCGGCGAGAGCAGCGGCGGCTGCGCGGCGAGCGTGCGCACGATGTCGAGAAATTCCTGCGTGGAGCGCGCGCGGTGGATGCCTGCCTGCGAGCAGACGGCCGCGATGGCGCTCTCGGATCCCGCCATGGCGCCGGTGTGCGACGACACGGCGTGCTCGCCCTTGCGCGAGATGCCGGATTTGATGAGCACGATGTGCTTCGTCCGGCTCACACGCTTGGTGATCTCGAGGAATTTGCGGCCGCCGCGGATGCTCTCGAGATACAGCCCGATCACCGTCGTTTCGGGGTCGTGCTCGCACAGTTCGAGGAAATCGCACTCGTCCATCGCGGTCTTGTTGCCCATGCTCACCACCAGCGAGAAGCCGAGGTGCATCGCCGGGGCGGCGTCCATGATCGCCACGGCCATGGCGCCCGATTGGCTCAGCAGCGCGACGTTGCCGTGCTCCGGCAGCTTGTCGGCGAACGAGGCGTTCATGCCGATGCTCGGCCGCAGGATGCCCAGACAATTCGGCCCAATCAGCTGCATGCCGTACTGCGCCACCACCTGCTTCAGCTCCTCTTCCATCGCCTTCCCCTCGGCCGTTCCCGTCTCGCCGAACCCGGCGCTGATGACGATGAGGGTCTTCACGCCCTTGTCGCCGCACTCGCGCGCCACGCCGCTCACGGCCTTGGCCGGCACGACGACGACGGCCATCTCCACGTCGGCTGGAATATCTTTCACCGATGCATACGTCTTCTGTCCTAAAATTTCCGCATGTTTGGGGTTCACCGGGTACAGGTGATCGGCGTAGCCCTGCGTGAGCAGGTTTTTGAAGATGGAATGACCGACCTTGCCGGGTTCGCTCGCCGCGCCGATGACGGCGATGGAGGCGGGGTGGAGGAGGGACATTTCTGGAGATTATAGCATGGAATTGGCGTTTCTTACAGTGATTTCGCGTGGGAAGCTTGTAGCTTGTAGGTGGTAGCTTGTAGAAATTCGGAGAGCGGGCCTTCGGCCCGCGGCTGTATGATTCGATCAATCCTGTAGGAGCAGCCGTCCGCGGCTGCGGTATGGAAGTAATTCAAAAACCCCCGACCGCGGTGCGGGTCGGGGTAAAACGTCGGTCCGTCTGTTTTTGACATCGGGGAGGGGCGCCTCAGCGGTGCCGGGCGGCCCGGAGGGCCAGGAGGAGGGCTGCCCGAGGGTGGGCGGCGAAGTGGCTGAGCGGGGCCGGGGCCGGGGTGACCGCGGCCTGCGTCGCGGACATGCCCTGCAGGTGGGCGGCCTCGTTCGTCGGATGGATAACGGTCGGGGCCTTGACCCCGTACAGGAAGAACCCGCCCGGCTGGATCCGGTACTGTTGATCCAGGTGGTTGAGGGCGTTGGCCCGGAGGACGCCCGCCGCGCTGAGCAGCTCGCGGCCCTCGAGGGCCGCGTCGGTCAGGTTCGGCTGGAAACGCACGGTGCACCTCCCGGTGCATTGGAAAAATTCGACGGACTCAACGATCAAGGGGCCGGCGGCCCCAACGATCTTTCGATCGGTGAGTCCGTCGAACCTACGAGTGATCCTAAATCTTCTTTCCATTGTGTCAATAATATTTGACCTCCATTGGAAATGATTCACGGTCTATTAGCAAAAACACAAGTGGAGCGGTTACAATCAGAATTCATGGCGAGCATCCGGATCATCTTCGGTTCCACCAGCGGCCACACGGAGCACGTGGCCGAGGAAGTGGCGGCGCACGTGCGACGGATGAAGCCGAAGGGGATTGTGACTGTACAGCGGGCCGAGACGGCTGCAGCGGAAGACTTGGTGCGCGACGACCACCTGGTGCTGGCGGCGAGCACGTGGAACACGGGCAACGTGGAGGGGCAGCTGAACCCGCACATGCACCAACTGCTCACGGACATCGCGCGCGGCGTGAATCTGGCCGGTCGGCTGGTGGGCGTGATCGGCCTCGGTGACGAGCGGTACTACTACAAGTGCCGCGCGGCGGATCTAATGGAAGCGTTCGTGCTCAGCCACGGCGGCCACGTGATCCAGCCGGTACTGCGGATCATCAACGAGCCGTTCGGACAGGAGGAGACAGTCCGCGCGTGGGCGGAGCACCTGCTGGCGCAACTGGATTAACAATTGAAAATTGAGAATGGAGAATGGAGAATGACGCTATACTTCTTTCACTGGAGTCATTCTCAATTTTCCCCCGTGTCCCGCATCAGTCTCAAGATCGTCGGCGCATCCGGACAGGGGATCGATTCCATCGGGAATATCCTCGCCAAAGGACTCAAGCGGTCGGGCTACTGCGTGTTCGGCTACCGCGAGTACCCGTCGCTCATCAAGGGCGGGCACGCGAGCTACCAACTCGACATCAGCGTCGCGCACGTCGAGAGCACCGAGACGGAGGTGGATCTTCTCTTCACGCTGAACCACCACGGGCTGCAGCTGAACTTGCGCAATCTCAAGCCGGGCGGCGTCATCATTCACCAGACAGCCAACTGGAAGTTCAAACCGGCGGAGCAGGCGGTGCTCGATGAGCGAAAGATCCGTGTGGTGTACCTGCCCGTGGAGGAGACGTTGGCGCGGCTCAAGGCCAAGCCGATCCTCGGCAACGTGTTCATCGCCGCGTTCGTGTGGGCGGCGCTGGGGCGCGAGATCGATACGCTGAAGGAGATGGTGGGCGAGCGGTTCGCGAAGAAGAAAGACCTGCTGGCGGCGAACATGCAGTGCATCGACGAGGGCTACGGCTACACCGACGCGGCGGGGAAGGTGACGGTGGCGATGCCTCCGCCGCGCGACGAGTGGAAGAACCACCTCGTACTGCGTGGCGCCGAGGCGATGGGCATGGGCGCGATCCACGCGGGCGTGCGGCTCTACGTCGGCTACCCCATGACGCCCTCGAGCCCCATCCTCACGTACGTCGCGAGCGTGCAGAACGAGACAGGCATGGCCATCAAGCAGGCCGAAGACGAGATTACCGCGGCGCAGATGGCGAGCGGGGCGATGCACATGGGCACGCGCGCGCTCACGGCGACGGCGGGCGGCGGGTTCGACCTGATGACCGAGACGCTGTCGCTCAACGGGCTCATCGAGAACCCGACCGTGTTCATCGTGGCGCAGCGGCCGGGGCCGGCCACAGGATTACCGACGTGGACGGCGCAGGGCGACTTGCTCATGACGGTGCATGCGGCGCACGGCGAGTTCCCGCGCTGCGTGCTGGGCGTGAGCGACGCGCAGGATTCGTTCGCCCTGATGAACGAGGCGTTCAACCTGGCGGAGGAATTCCAGCTGAGCGTGATCGTCCTCACCGAGAAGCAGATCACCGAGGCTCTGTACACGCAGATACCGTTCGATCAGTCGAAGGCGGAGATCCGCCGCGGCACGCACCTCGTCAACGACGCGCAGCGTCTCGCCGCGCTCAAGAGCGCCGACCGCTACGATCCGCACGCGGGTAGCGGCGTCTCGCCGCGGTGGCTGCCGGGCGCGCTGGCGGCGACCTATAATGCGCAGGGCGACGAGCACAGCGGCGACGGGTCCATCGACGAATCGGCGGGCAATGCGGTGCTGCAGATGGAGAAGCGCATGCGGAAGCTGGAGGCGCTCAAGAGCGCGCTGCCGGAGCCGGAAGTATTTGGAGCGGGCAGCGATCAGCGGGCAGCGATCAGTGATGCGGATATAGGAAAGATGGACGTATTGCTGGTCGGGTGGGGGAGCACCAAGAGCGTGATGCTCGACGCGCTGCAGAGCGAGGAGCTGAAGGGGAAGAAGATCGGGTACCTGCACTTCACGTACCTATGGCCGCTCAAGACGGGGCGGCTGCAGGTGCTCGCCGCGCGGGCGAAGAAGGTCGTGCTTGTCGAAGGCAATTACCAGGGGCAGCTCGGCGTGCTCATCCGTCAGGAATGCGGGCTCGATATCCGCGATCGGATCCTCAAGTACGATGGGCGGCCGTTCTTCTACGATGAACTCGTCCATGCCATCGGGGAACAGATGGCCAAGAAGTCTCCCACCACTTCTTCTCTCGTGAGCCGCGACTCCGTCGCGGTGAACGATCGCTGACACCATGCCTATCTCGCTCGACACCACCGGCCCCGGATCGCAGCCGACCATGAAGGACTACCACTGCGCGAACATGTGCACGTGGTGCGACGGGTGTGGCGACTACGGCATCTGGACGGCCGCCAAGCGCGCGCTCGTCGAACTCGGCATCCCGCCGCACGGCGTGCTCCTCTGCTACGACGTGGGCTGCCACGGCAACATGAGCGACAAGCTGCTCGGCTACCGGTTCCATGGCCTGCACGGCCGCGTGATCCCCGTCGCCGCGGGCGCGTAGCTGGCCTATATGAGTTTGCCCGTTCTCTCCTTCGGAGGCGACTGCGCGAGTTTCTCGGAGGGAGTCGGTCATCTGGTGCACGCCATCCGCAGTAACTATCCCATCGTGTTCATCCTCCATAACAACGCCAACTACGGCCTCACCACCGGGCAGGCGAGCGCGCTCACGTGGCAGGATCAGCCGATGAATTCCAGCCCCAATGGCATTCCGGAACAAACCCTGCCGAGCATGGATTTCGTGTTCTCGCTGGAGCCCACGTTCGTCGCGCGCGGGTTCAGCGGCAACATCCCGCAGATGACGCAGATCATCAAGTCGGCCATCCAACACCGCGGGTTCGCCTTCGTCGACATGCTGCAGGCGTGCCCGACCTACAACCACTTCGCCACGCACGAGTATCTGCTGGGCAAATGCTACGACGCGAACGCCGAGGGGCATGATCCGGCGGATCTGCAGAAGGCCCGCAATCTGGCCGTGAACACGCAGGATCGCATCGCGACCGGCATTTTGTACCAAAATGAATCGGTGCCATCGTTCTACGAGCAATTGGTACCACGCAAAGGCAAAACCACCACATTGGTAGAAGAGGTGCAGAAATTTGATGTGGCGGCATT